>NZ_JANBNX010000003.1:0-231371 GCF_035615275.1 Acinetobacter sp. IK23 | reverse complement strand
GAAATTCATGCGCGTGTGGCAGTTCTGAATAGATTTACGGAATTAGGTAGACCTCGCACCCAAGTTGTGTCTTAAATTTGAATGGATTGGGGAGAACTCAGCTTTTGAATGTTTATGCAACAAAGCCGTCGAAACATATAAAATAGATCAGCCCAAGCGGGCTGATTTTTATAATTAAGCAGAAATACAGAGCCTGTTAAAATGCAGATCAAACTCAAGATATTTGTGAACAAATGCAGTTTTATCCGTGGTGCGTAACAAATTATTGTAAATAAACTCTGGAACGGGATGATAAAGCTCACCTGAGCCATTGCTATAGAAAATTTTTAAATAGCGTGAAGAAACATCATATTTCCAAGAGGTTACAACAACAGATTTTTCCATATAACTACTCCTACTTTTGTTTGATCTTTTAATACATATACAAAACTCTTTTGTTTCATAATTCGACAGTACTCTAAGTTAAGCAGGCTGACAATTCATAAATGAATGTTGCTATAAATTTATAAGTATAAGAATTGTAAAAAATTAGCTATGAAATTTTGGTAGATAATAAGACTTAGATTTATAAAAATAATCAATAAAAAACCACCCTAAAAAGGGTGGTTTTTAGACGTATTGGTCTAATCTAAAAAATTAGATTTTACCAACTAAGTCGATAGATGGAGCAAGAGTAGCTTCGCCTTCTTTCCATTTAGCTGGGCAAACTTCACCTGGGTGAGCGTGTACGTATTGAGCAGCTTTTACTTTACGAAGAAGTTCAGACGCGTCACGGCCGATACCACCAGCGTTAAGTTCAACGATTTGGATTTTACCTTCTGGATCGATAACGAAAGTACCACGGTCAGCTAAACCTTCAGATTCGATAAGAACGTCGAAGTTTTTAGAAAGAGTCCAAGTTGGGTCGCCAACTAATGGGTATTGGATTTTTTTGATTTCTTCAGAAGTGTCGTGCCAAGCTTTGTGAGTGAAGTGTTTATCAGTAGATACAGCATAAATTTCAACACCAAGTTTTTGGAATTCAGCGTAGTTGTCAGCTAAGTCACCAAGTTCAGTTGGGCAAACGAAAGTGAAGTCAGCTGGATAAAAGAATACAACAGACCATTTACCTTTAAGGTTAGTTTCGTTAACTTCAACAAATTGGCCGTTGTGGTAAGCAGTTGCTTGGAAAGGTTTAACTTCAGTATTAATCAAGCTCATCATTGTCTCCATGATTGAGGTTTATATTTAAACTTGTTTACGAGATGTAGAATAAATAAAAATTCTTTATTGGGGAAATAGTATTTTTACATGACTAAAATCGGAAAATTGAATAAGTGATAAATTTACGATTTTTAAGTCCCCAAACACTGTATTCGATTTGACTGCAAAAACATGTAAATCAAATGACAGTTATCGTAAAAGAAACTTGCATAACAACATGAAGTCTAGCGAGACAAAATTCAAGGGTAAAATTTTAAAAAATTAAAAATATATAAAAAACCAACTGTTTTACCTGAAGAGCATTAAAGCGTAAAATAGCGGATTGTTGAATTTTCAGGAAAATTTATCTGTGCTGAATGGTTTAAATATAGATCAATGGGTGATGGCGAGAGATCGTTACCGTTTAAATCGTTTGCGTAAAGATAAAAAAGCCGATACTTCAGAGATTGAAAAATTATTTGAACAGTCTAATGCAAAAGTTAGACAGCGTTTTGAACGTCTACCTAAAATTAAACTGAATCAGGATTTACCTGTTTCTCAATATGCAGACCGTTTAATTGAAGCGATTCAAAAGCATCAAGTTATTATTGTGGCAGGTGAAACAGGTTCGGGTAAAACTACCCAACTTCCTCAAATTGCTATGTTAGCGGGTCGTGGTTTAACGGGCATGATTGGTCATACCCAGCCACGTCGTTTAGCTGCACGTAGTGTGTCGCAGCGTATTGCAGAAGAAGTCGGCGAAAAGCTTGGTGAATCGATTGGTTTTAAAATTCGTTTTAATGAACAAGGCTCGCAGGACTCTATTGTACGGTTAATGACCGACGGTATTTTGCTTGCTGAGTTAGGTAATGACCGTTTTTTATCTAAATATGACACGATCATTATTGATGAAGCGCATGAACGCTCACTCAATATCGATTTTATTATGGGTTATTTAAAGCAGTTACTGCCAAAACGCCCAGATCTAAAAGTGATTGTGACTTCGGCAACTTTAGATGTAAATCGCTTTAGTAACTACTTTAATAATGCACCAGTTTTTGAAGTAGAAGGTCGTAGCTACCCAGTTGAAGTACGTTATCGCCCAATTTCAGAGATGAATATTGGTGGTAGTGATGATGACGAGTTCGATGATTTTGAGGAAAACCTTCCTCGCGCAGTGGTACAAGCTGTAGAAGAATGTTTTGCCGATGCCGAAGAAAAAGGCCATCCTGAACATGCCGATATTCTGATTTTCTCAAGCACAGAACAAGAAATTCGTGAGTTGCAGGAAACCTTACAAAAGTACGGGCCAAGACACACCGAAATTTTACCGTTGTATGCACGTTTAGCTGTTTCTGAACAACAAAAGATTTTTAGTCCGGGTGGAAAAGGCCGTCGTATTATTATTGCGACCAACGTGGCCGAAACTGCACTGACGGTTCCAAATATTCGTTATGTAATCGACAGTGGTTTTGCACGTATATCGCGTTATAACT
This sequence comes from Acinetobacter sp. IK23, assembly GCF_035615275.1. NCBI lineage: Bacteria > Pseudomonadati > Pseudomonadota > Gammaproteobacteria > Moraxellales > Moraxellaceae > Acinetobacter > Acinetobacter sp. IK23. The sequence goes on along the minus strand of NZ_JANBNX010000003.1, from coordinate 228,693 downwards.
ACCGTTCACGCGTACAACGTTTACCCATTGAAGCAATTTCGCAGGCTGCGGCCAATCAGCGTAAAGGGCGTTGTGGTCGTATTGCTCCGGGTGTGTGTATTCGTTTATATAGCGAAGAAGACTTCTTAAGCCGCCCTGAATTTACCGAACCTGAAATTAAACGAACCAACTTGGCTTCGGTTATTTTGCAAATGCAAAGCTTAGGGTTAGGTGAGCTAGAAAACTTCGATTTTATTGAGCCACCAGATTTCCGCCTTGTAAATGACGGTCGAAAACTACTCATCGAGTTAGGAGCACTTAACGAGAAGAAAAATGAGCTGACTAAAGTCGGGCAAATGATGGCACGTATGCCAATTGACCCACGACTCGCGCGCATGATTGTGGGCGGTGCTCATTTCGGGGTACTTAAAGAAATTTTAGTGGTTGTCAGTGCACTTGCAGTGCAAGACCCACGTGAGCGCCCTGCCGACAAACAAATGCAGGCTGACCAAAAGCATGCACTATTCAAAGAAGCAGATTCAGATTTTCTGTTTTATTTAAAACTTTGGGAGACTTTAAATCCTAAAGGTGAAGCAGGGATGTCTGAAAATAAACGTCGCCAGTTTGCTAAGCAGCACTTCTTAAGCTGGTTACGTTTACGCGAATGGAAACAGACACATAAACAATTGGTTGAGTTAGCTGAAGGTTTAAAACTGAGTTTTAATGAAAAACCTGCGAACTATGAAAACCTGCACCGTGCGTTGCTGACAGGTTTATTGTCTTTTATTGCTAATAAAACTGATGAACGTAATATCTTTATGGCAGTGCGTCAGCAAAAGGCGAAAGTCTTTCCTGCCAGTACTTTGCACAAAACCAATACTGCTTGGGTGATGGCTTTTGAGATGGTGGAAACCTCTCAGGTTTATTTACGTACTTTAGCCAAAATTGATCCTGAATGGATTTTGCTTGCTGCACGTGACTTATTGAAATATCACTATTTTGAGCCGCACTGGTCTAAGAAAGCTGGGATTGTAAATGCGTATGCTCAAATTTCGCTGTTTGGTTTAATTATTGAACCAAAGCGCTTAATTAATTTTGAGAAAGTTGACCAGCCTGCTGCTCATGAAATTTTCTTACGTGATGCATTAACCACAGGTAACTTAGGTACAGTTCCGCCATTTTTAAAACACAATTTACTTAAACTTGAAGAAGTTGAACGCGTTGAAGATAAATTGCGTCGTCGTGATTTGGTGGTGGATGAAGAAACGATTTATCAGTTCTATGCCTCTAAAATTCCTGAAGAAATTGCAAGTCGAAGTAGTTTTGAAGACTGGCGTGCAACGGTTGAAGCAAAAAATCCACGTTATTTATTTGTAGAAGATGATGCACTTTGGCTCAATGACCGTCCAACCACACAGCAATTCCCAGATCATTTGCATAATGGGCAGCTACGTTTAGCAACGACTTATCGTTTTGACCCAAGCCATGATGAAGATGGTGCAACGGTTCAAATTCCGGTACAAGCTCTTCCTCAGGTCGATGAAAACATCTGGTCTTGGGGTATTCCGGGTTGGCGTTTAGATTTAATCGAAGCACTACTAAAAGCTTTACCAAAAGACAAACGTCGTAGTGTAGTGCCTATTCCTGACACAGCTCGTAAACTCATGCAGGGTATCGATGCTGTACATTTGCGTCAGCATATTTTTAGTTATTTAGCTTTTGCTTTACGTGGTGAGCAAATTACTGAAAAAGATTTTTCGTTTGAACGTATTGATCCATATTTGGTGCCTTTCATTAAGGTGATTGATGAAAAAGGTAAGCTGATTGCCAAAGGCCGTGATTTACCCGAGTTAAAAGCACGTTGTCGTGTAGAAACGCATCGTCCAGTGAAACAGCAAAAAGGCGAATTTAAAACTTTCCCTGAAAACTTTACATTTGAAGCTTCGCAAAAGGTGACAGGTGTTGTTGTTAAACAATATCAAGCTTTGGTACCGACCAAAACTTTTGCTGAAATTGAAGTGAAAGATGATTCTGGTGTGGTTATACAAACCTTTAATGATCAGGCTGAAGCTATTAAGCAGCATCGTGAAGGGATTATTCGTCTGGTCCATATGCAACTAGGTGACTTGGTTCGTCAGTTGAAAAAGCAGATTTCAAAACCGCTCGCACTGGCTTATTCACCTTTAGGCGATAAAGCCAAACTTGAGCAGATGTTGGTCTATGCAACATTGCAGATGGCAATTACAACTTTGCCAATTAATGCTGATGAATTTAATAAACTGCTTGAGCAAGTTAAAAAGCAATTTTTGAGTTATGGTCAGCAAGCACTTGAGCAATTAAGTGATATTTACATTCAATGGCAGCAAATCCGTCGTCAGCTTTTAGTGCTTGATGCAGGGGTGTTTGGGCGTAGTATTGATGATATTGAAGATCAGTTAGATCTCATGTCACTTGGCAATTTTGTTTACTGCCAACCAGTCGATCTTTGGCAAGAATATCCGCGTTATTTAAAAGCGCTGCTATTGCGTTTAGATCGATTGCCAAATAATCTACAGCGAGATCATGCCGCTATTGATGATGTCGATCCATGGATGGACAAGGTATTTAAATTCAAAAACGATCCAAGAATCAAAGAATTGTATTTGATGTTGGAAGAATTTCGCATTTCTTTATTTTCTCAGCCGATGAAAACCAAGATGCCTATTTCGCCAACTCGACTGCAAAAGTTATGGGATCGTTTGGGAATCAGTTAAGATAGATCGGGGTTTGTTTATGCGTTTGTTTAGCCTACAAAGCAATTTATAAATGAAAGATTAACAGACCCTATTCATTTTTTTAGGAGTTTTACATGGGCATTCGTATCACAGGTACTGGGTTATTTCACCCAACAGAAATCATTTCTAATGAAGAACTGGCCGACAGTTTAAATGCTTATGTGGAACAATATAACCAAGAGAATGCAGAGAAAATTGCAGCAGGTGAACTCGAAGAATTACGTGGTTCTAGTGCTGAATTTATTGAAAAAGCGTCTGGTATTAAGCGCCGTTACGTGATTGAGAAATCAGGTATTCTCGATCCAACACGTTTACGTCCTCGTTTGTCTGAACGTTCAAATGATGAACTTTCACTTCAAGCAGAGTGGGGCGTGATTGCTGCGAAGCAGGCAATGGAAAATGCAGGCGTAACTGCTGAAGATATTGATGTTGTAATTTTGGCATGTTCAAATATGCAGCGTGCTTATCCAGCTGTAGCGATTGAAATTCAGTCAGCACTTGGCATTCAAGGTTATGCCTATGACATGAACGTTGCATGTTCAGCTGCGACTTTTGGTTTGAAACAAGCGGCTGATGCAATTCGTTCAGGTGCTCGCCGTGTTTTATTAGTGAACGTTGAGATTACTTCTGGTCACCTAGACTACCGTAACCGTGATTGTCACTTCATTTTTGGTGATGTTGCAACGGCTTCTATTATTGAAGAAACGACTACTAAGACTGGTTTTGAAATTTTAGATATTCATTTATTTACTCAATTTTCAAACAACATTCGCAATAACTTTGGTTTCTTAAACCGTAGTGAAGATGCAGTAGTTGACGACAAGTTATTCCGTCAAGATGGCCGCAAAGTATTTAAAGATGTTTGTCCGTTAGTGGCAAAAATCATTAATGCGCAGTTGGAGAAAATGCAGTTAACTGCAAACGATATTAAGCGTTTCTGGTTACATCAAGCCAATGCCAACATGAATGAACTAATCTTGAAATATGTTGCTGGTAAAGAAGCTGATTTAAGCCGTGCACCAATTATTTTAGATGAGTTTGCAAATACCTCTTCAGCAGGCGTTATTATTGCTTTACACCGTACAGGCCACGAAGTAGATAATGGCGAGTATGGCGTGATTTCATCTTTCGGTGCTGGTTATTCAGTGGGTTCGATTGTTGTACAAAAGCATGTTGCTTAAGCTACAAGATTAATTAAAAAAACGCTCGTAAGAGCGTTTTTTTATGAGCGAAATAATATAAAAAAGCAGGCCAAAATTGGCCCGCTTAGATTAAATCAAAATTTATTAAAACTTTTTGGTGTAGTTTACAAACAAGCGGTCTTCACCAAAGTCATTGCCGTGTTTTACGTTGTAATCAATCCGAATGTATTGCAGGGCAAGACCTTTTAAGAATGGTTGTTGAAATGCGTAGTTTAAAATCACATTCGACTCAGTTTCATGGTTTTTCTCACCATTGGCTGCTCTAAAATCATTTCCGTAAACATATTTCACCATCGCATTTAAGCCCGGAACGTAATCTTTAAAGTCGTAGCCGTACATAACGTGGTAAGACTTTTCATCTTTTTTAAAAAAGCCCGTGGCATTCCAGTTAATGAAGTATGTCTCTGGTAAGAAACCATCTGGTAATGGGTAAGCCGACTCACCCATAATTTGTTGATACCCCAAACCAAAGGTATGATTTTTTACTTTAAGTGTTTCTAATACTCCAATGTTTTGCGCATCGATATCAAAAGTATTGCCGTCATTTTTTGCATTGAAGTACTTAAACTTAGAAGTAAGCGCAAAGTTAGGTTGTTTCCAATTATGCTCTAATCCTACATAGTGTTTGTTGTAGAGGTCTTCTAAATTACCAAAGTAATATTCACCCTTGAGTAACGGCGTAAATTGATAGCGCAGGTCAATGTAATTTAAACCATCAGATTCTTTGGTAATACCATTTGAAGTGAACGAAAACTTTTTAAAATCTTCTTCATTTCGTGGCGAGACTTTTTCAACCCGACCAATTTCAGCATAAAGCTGATCTGAAAGTTGCGACTTAAGATTGGTTCCCCAATAAGAAGCAAGTAATTGTCGGCTGGCATCGACAGCCGTTACAGGTAAATCCAGCCAGAGTTCACCGATACTCAACAGGGTTTTGTCATAGCCCAGTTTTAAGGTTGCACCGTATTTTAAGAAATCTGATGCTTGAGATTGTGTTTCCTTATTAAAAGGTAAGACCGTGTCCGCAACGTGTTTATCTGAACTCAAGCGCACGGCGTATTGAACAGAAGCATCGGCTCCAATCGTGATAGGTTTATCTGCTATAACTAGTGGAGTGTCATGCATTTTCGATTTATAAAATAAAGATGCTGCCTGAGACCAACTGCCTGTGTCTTTGAGTGCATCATTATCAAAATCGCGGTTGATATAGGCGTTTTTTAAAGTGAACTTCCATTCATCTTCACTTTGTTGAGCTGTATCTGCCGCCCATAAACTTGAGCTAGTCAATAAACCTAATAATGTAGCTATTGCTAAATTACATGGTCTAAAACGGTGTAATAATTCCATAATCGATTTCCAAAAATATGCGCCAGTCCTCGGCGCATGTATTTTTACTGCTGGGTAAGCGTGTTTTGAGGGTTAAAAGTTGATGGCATTTGTGCAGCAACAGAGGCTTTGAGATTCACCATAAATATTGCAAGTGCAGCAATCACACCTGGAATTGCAATCGCTAAGAAATTCATTTGGTGAGGAAGCTCAAGTGTGAGTAGGGCTCCGGTTAAAACTGGTCCGATAATCGCACCGATACGGCCAATTCCAGATGCCCAGCCCATGCCAGTTGAACGAAGTGCCGTCGGATAGAACTGTGCAACGAAGGTGTAGAGTAAGATTTGCGAACCAATTGTGGCAGCGCCAGCAATCGCAATCAGGCTATATAAAATAATTTGCGGACTATTAATACCAAGCAGAATTAAAGCTGCTGATCCCACAACAAACATGATCGTAATAACAGGTTTTAAATGGAATCTGTCTGCTAAAGCACCGCCACCAATTGCACCGACCATGCCGCCAATATTAAGTGCAAAGAGAAATAACATGCTTGCACCTAATGAGTAGCCCGCTTGCAGCATGAGTTTAGGTAACCAGCTTCCTAACGCATACACCATGAGTAAGCACATAAAGAAAGCAATCCAGAACATAAATGTGCTGAAAGTACGACCTTGCTGGAAAAGCGCACGGACAGGTGCATCGGTTGTGGTGCTTTCATTTAACACCAGTTGTGTATTGGCGTTTACCTGAGTTTGAGGTGCAATTTTACAAACAATACTTTTTGCCTGCTCGCTATGGTTTGATTTCACTAAAAAGGTGAGAGACTCTGGCAAAAATTTCCAGATCAACGGCAGTAATAGCAGGGGAATACCTGCAATTAAAAACATGATTTGCCAGCCCATGTCTTTCACGAGCCATGCACCAAGTAGCGCTGATGTCATGCCGCCAATTGCATAGCCACTAAACATAATTGCGACTAATGTACTGCGGATTTTTTTGGGTGCGTATTCGGTCATAAGCGCAACGACGTTTGGCATAACGCCACCAATACCAAGGCCTGCAATAAAGCGTAAAATAGCAAACTCAGTTGGTCCTTTGGCAAAGGCACCTATAAAGGTAAATCCGCTAAATAAGGTGACACAAATCAGGATGGTTTTTTTACGTCCCAGTTTGTCTGAAAGTGTGCCGAAAATCATGGCACCAAACATCATCCCGAATAGAGCAGCACTGGCGAGTAAACCAGCTTCTACCGCAGTTAATGACCATTGCTGCATTAACAGAGGAAGAGCAACCCCATAAATAACTAAATCATATCCATCAAAAATAATAATAAGTAAGCACCAGATTAAAACTTTCCAATGAAAAGATGTAAAACAGGCTTTGTCAATTAACTCATTAATATTTACCTTGCTCGTATCCATTTTATTCACCTCCAATTTGTGAAGCATCGCGTTATTTTTTAATAAACTATTTTGTTATTGAATTAGAGTCAAAAACCTAATTGATATATCTTTATGTCTTTAAGGTATTGTGCCTTTTTTGATTTAATTATTTGAAAAATATGTATTTATTTTTATTTCTTTAGTTGGTTGTGTTGTGTCTTTAAAATGGGGTTAAATATTGTATTATGAGAATTTTAAGTATTTTATGGATGTTTTTTTATAGATTTTATTGATAATAATCACTCTTAAAAATATCGTTAAATTTATATTATGAATTGAAGTGAAAATATAAAAACAAAATACTAAAGTCTATTATTTAATTATTTTAGAAATTGATCTTAAAAATGAAATTTAATTTATATTCAATAAAAAATCGCCAAATCAAAATTAGCAAATTATTTGCATCCTGATTTGGCGATTGAGGCTTTATTTTAGTGGCGGGCGCTTAGATAAAAAACTTAATTTGTGGCTGAAGTTGAACGTGGGGTGAGAATGAAATGGGCGATTACACCAATACAAATACCCCAAAAGATTGAGCCTAATCCAAGGAAATGCATGCCTGATGCTGTTGCTAAAAAGGTAATAAGTGCGGCATCACGTTGATTGTCATTTTTCATGGCAACAGAAATATTGGTGGCAATCGCTCCAAGCAAGGCTAAACCTGCCAGTGCTGCAACTAATTCTTTAGGAAGTAAGCTAAATAGCATGACAATACTGCCAGCAAATAAGCCTCCTAAAATATAAAAAATTCCGTTGGCGATTCCTGCGATGTAACGTTTTTCTTTCAGTTCATGCGCATCTTTGCCCATGCATAAAGCTGCGGTAATTGAGGCAAGCACAATTGTAATACCGCCGACGCAGGCAACAGCTAAAGAGGCAATACTGGTGACAGTAATAATGGGTTTGGCTGGTGTGTCGTAACCGCTGAGTTTCATAATCGCCATACCTGGTAAAAATTGGCCGGTTAGGCTGACTAAAATGAGAGGAACAGCGAGGTTGAGTGTTGAGTTCCATGTCCATTCTGGGCTAATCCACTGTGGAATAGCTAAACTAAAACTCACATCAACCGGATTCATTTTGCCTAAAATGAGGCTTAATAAAACTCCGGCAGCTAACACCCAAATCATGGTGTAGCGCGGCATTAAACGTTTGGCAATTAAAAAGACAATGAGCATGCTAAAAACAATAAAAGGCATGCTATCAGACGCGGTAAATAGACCAATACCGAATTGAAAAAGAATACCCGCCATCATGCCGGCAGCGACGTCTTGCGGAATCCATTTAAGTAACTTGTCGAAGTAACCTGTAATACCAATTAAAAAAATAACGATAGCGGAAGTAATATAGGCGGCTACTGCTTCATTCAACGAGACGTTTGGAAATAGAGTAACTAACAGGGCAGTACCCGGTGCAGACCATGCAGTTATGACAGGCGTTTTATATTTAATTGAAAGATAAATACCTGAAACGGCGGCACCAATTGAGATTCCCCAAATCCATGACACCATCATGTCGGTGGACACATGGGCACGCTGAGCAGCTTGGAAAAAAATAATCAGTGGGCCTGAGTAAGAAATTAAAACCGCAAGAAAGCCAGCAACTGTTGCTGATATGGACCAGTCATTTTTTAATGTCTTGAACAGGGTTGCCATGTGTGATTGCCTCCATGCAAATCATGTAAAAAGATCAGGGCTAACCCTGATCTCCACCTCCGACTGAAATAACCGATCCGGTCATATAGGATGCTTCGTCTGATGCAAGAAATAAAATTGCATTGATTTGTTCTTGAATTGTGCCATAACGGCCCATAAATGTTCGATCTATGGTTTGATCAACCACTTGCTGCATCCAGTCTTTTTCATTTTGACTTAACGGATTGGCATTGCGTGGTACTTTCCGAGGTGGTGCTTCAGTTCCACCAGTCGCAACAGCATTGACTCGAATTCCATCTTTGGCATGTTCAAAAGCAAGCGATGCTGTTAGAGCATTTACACCACCTTTAGATGCAGAGTAGGGAATACGGTTAATACCACGGGTTGCAATTGAAGAGACATTTACAATCACACCCGATTGTTGCTTAATCATAGCGGGTAACACAGCGCGGCAGCACCATAACGTTGGAAACAACGAGCGATTCACTTCCTTAATGATCTCTTCTTCGGAAAACTCTTCAAAAGGTTTCATCCAGATCGCGCCACCCACATTATTAATCAGGATATCTACCCGACCATAGTGTTCAATGGCTTTTGCAACTACCGCTTGCGCGCCTGCATAGGTTTCAAGGTCAGCATTAATCGTGACAGCATCGCCACCCGCGCTCTGAATTTCTTTGAGAACGTCTTCAACATATTCAGAGCGGTCCGCCATGACGACTTGTCCACCTTCAGCTGCAACTTGTAGTGCCACGCCACGACCAATGCCTTGAGCACTACCCGTTACAATCACGACTTTATTAGTAAATCTTTGACGGTTTGACATAGATAACTTCTCCACCTGTTAATTCGCAGAGAATTTTTCAAACAAGAAATTAGCAGGTTTGATATTTTCAGTTTCTAACCAGCCACGTACAGCTTCTACCATTGGTACTGGGCCACATAGATAAACATCGACGTCCCCGCCATTTAACCATTCACTTTCAATATGACCAGTGACATAGCCTTTGCGTGCATGGTTGCTCTCAGGGCTTGCGACCACAGTTCGATATTCAAACCACGGGAATTTCGCCTGCAATTCATTGAGTTTTTCTAAAGCTACCAAATCAAAGTCATTAGTTACGCCAAAGACTAAACGAACAGGCTGTTCTGAACCTTTTTCTTCAAGCACTTGTAACATCGACATAAATGGGGCAATGCCAGTACCACCTGCGAGCATCAGCACTGGACGCGCTACATTACGTAAATAGAAGCTACCGAATGGGCCGGTAAATGTCATTTTGTCGCCAGCTTGGGCATTTTTGCTCAAGAATTCACTCATTTTGCCATTTGGTACGTTACGGACCACAAAGCCTGTTAAGCGATTGCCCGGTTTTGAGCTAAATGAATATGAACGTGTTTCGCCAGTTTCAGGAATAGCAACGTTGACGTATTGACCTGCAAGAAAATGAATATCTGGTTGACCTTCATCAAGTTGAATATCAAATGTGATCGTTGAGTCTGATAAGTTTTCAACGCGGGCTAATGTACCTTGGAAGCTATGAATTGCTGTTTTGCAAACATCTGACGAGGCTTGAATCTGGAATACCGCATCTGAAGTTGGGCGACATTGGCAAGCAAGAATATAGCCTTGCTCAGCTTCTTCTGGGGTTAGTGCATCTTCAATATAGGTTTCTTCTGGCATGTCATAACTGCCGGATTCGCAAAATGCGCGGCAAGTTCCACATGCACCGTCACGGCAATCCAAAGGAATATTAATTTTTTGGCGATAGGCTGCGTCAGATAGGGTTTCGCCTTGAGCTACGTTAATGAAACGTGTAACACCATCTTCAAATTGAAGTGCGATATTGTGGTTTGACATGGCATGTATCCTACAAAATATTTGAAACTTTTACCCTCAGCCAACAGTCCGTTTAACTGAGGGGGTATGTCTTAAAGGTGATAGATATCAATGACTTGATTGATGTAGTCATTTTTCAAAACGACATACTTGCTCAAGATCTTTGGTTGATCACCTGAAAAATCGATCACATAACGTGACATACCGAAATAGCTGTAATTTGTCTTGTAACGGAAACTCAAGGTATTCCAGTTAAAGCGAACTGTGACTTTGTCGCCATCGCGCTCAACAACTTCAACATTGGCAATATTGTGGCTTGTGCGTGTGTCCGGCATGGTTGCTGATGAGCGCTCAGTTTTAATACGGAACACACGATCTTCTAAACCTTGACGGTCTGGATAATAAATAAGTGAAATTTCAGATTGCGGATCTTCAGTTAATCTATCGTCGTCGTCCCAAGCTGGCATCCAGAAAGAAGCTTCGGGTGCATAGCATTCAATCCAATCTTCCCATTGTTCATCATCTAAAAAACGAGCTTCACGATAGAGAAACTGAGCAATATTTTCTAAAGTTGCTTTGTCTTGAGTGCTCATGCTGTTTCTCCCTGATCAGCAATTTCTTTCTCTGATGCAATCGCGTGTTTCATGGTGTGTAACCAATATTGATGTTGGGCAAGATATAAGCCTTCATCTTCAGTTTTAATCCCACTTAACATTGGTTTTAAACCGATTTCGTTTGCTGCATCGTCTGGTCCATAAATCCAGTGTTTTGAACCACGGCACATGTCATTCCATTCAAGGGCAATACCTGCGTAGCCTGCCTGACAAGCACGGAATTCTTCTAAATCGTCTGGTGTTGCCATACCTGAAGCATTAAAGAAATCTTCATATTGACGGATACGACGTGCACGAGCTTCGGGTGCTTCGCCTTTAGGAGCAATACAGTAAATGGTAACTTCAGTTCTATTAACCGAAAGTGGGCGAAGTACACGAATTTGCGAACCGAACTGATCCATCAAATAAACGTTTGGATAGAGACACAAGTTACGTGAACGCTCAATCATCCATTTCGACATCGCTTCACCGTATTTTTCGGTGTATTCGTCTGCTTTCGGGAAGTTTGGACGGTCTTCTGGGTTTGCCCATTGTGTCCAAAGCAACATGTGGCCATTTTCAAAGCCATACGAACCACCGCCTTGTTTACCCCAAGAACCTGCACTCATGGCGCGGATGTTATCGGCAGCTTGAGTTTCTTTACGGTGTTGAGTTGTTGCTGCGTAGTTCCAGTGCACAGCAGAAACGTGGTAACCATCAGCACCATTTTCAGCAGTGAGTTTCCAGTTACCTTCATAGGTATAAGTAGATGAACCACGTAAAACTTCTAAACCATGTTCAGACTGATCAACGATCATGTCGATGATTTTGGTGGTTTCACCTAAGAATTCTTCAAGCGAAGGAACATCGGGATTTAAGCTACCAAATAAGAAACCTTTGTAGCTCTCAAAACGAGCCACTTTTTTAAGGTCATGTGAACCTTCTTGGTTAAAGCAGTCCGAGTAACCGGCTTCGCTTGGATCTTTAACCTTGAGTAATTTACCTGAGTTGTTAAACGTCCAGCCGTGGAAAGGGCAGGTATATGTTGCTTTGTTACCGCGCTTGTGACGGCAAAGTTGTGCTCCGCGGTGTGAACATGCATTGATCATGGCATTGAGTTCACCGTTACGGTTGCGGGCAATAATGACGGGCTGACGACCAATGTGCGTGGTGTAGTAGTCATTATTGTTTGGAATTTGGCTTTCGTGTGCTAAATAAACCCAATTGCCTTCGAAGATGTATTTCATTTCGAGGTCAAAAAGAGCTTCGTCAGTAAATACTGAGCGATGAAGTTTAAATTCACCTGTATCGATGTTATCGACAAGTAATTCATCAATACGGTCAAGATGGCTAGTATTGATTACAGGAATACGTGGCATGTCCGTTCTCCGACTTTCCAAAAGTGTGGAAGTCACCAAGGCCTTAGCTACGATCTAAAAGGTCTTGATATCCTAATATTGTCAATGAAGCGCATGAGTGCGCTGGGTGTTTAACCGTGAATTGATGAAGATGAATCACTGGAAGATTGGCAAGAAGGCTTTTTCACAAAGCAATTCATCACTTCATCGGTTTGTTGCTTGTATATACCTTAAAAGAATGGTTAAACTGTGTCTAAGACTGAATTTGCATTTTTTTATATCTTAAAGGTATGGAAGCCTGATGGAACTAAGACATTTACGGTATTTTGTGGCTGTTGTTGAAGAACAGAGCTTTACAAAAGCTGCGGAAAAACTATTTATTGCTCAACCACCTTTGAGTCGACAGATTCAAAATTTGGAAAGTGAGCTTGGAATTCAACTGTTTGAGCGCGGAAGCCGTCCTTTACAGACAACCCCAGCCGGACATTTCTTTTATCAGCACGCCCTTAAACTTTTGTCGAATGCTGAAGAAATAAAAAGTATGACCAAACGTATTGGTCTGATTGAACGTAGTGTGACGATTGGTTTTGTTGGGTCTTTACTCTATGGTTTACTGCCGCGAATCATCTATTTATTTCGGCAACAGCAACCTCATTTGAATATTCAATTGATGGAGTTAAGTACGACCGAGCAACTACAGGCATTAAAAGAAGGGCGTATTGATGTTGGATTTGGACGTTTAAGAATTAGTGACCCTGCGGTGAGACGTATTTTGCTGCGTAAAGAACGCTTGGTGGTTGCTGCACATACGAGTCATCCGATTGCTCAGCGTACAGAAGGGGTATATCTGGCCGATCTCATTGATGAAAAGATGTTTATGTATCCCACTTCGCCAAAGCCTAATTTTTCGACCCAGCTTTTAAATATTTTTGCCGAGCACAGTTTGGTTCCAAAAAATATGCATGAAATACGGGAAATTCAACTGGCTTTGGGCTTGGTAGCAGCGGGTGAAGGTTTGTGTATTATTCCTGCCAGTGCCGATACCATTCGTTTTCCTCATTTAAATTACATTCCGATTTTAGATAACGGCGCAGTCAGCCCGATTTTCATCACTGCTCGTGCAATGGACCGAAGTGAAGATTTACAGCTTTTATTTGATTGTATTTATCAGGTGTATGATCTTGAAGGGATACCTTATCAACGGACGGTTTTCACGCTCGATCAGAACCCGATAGATGATTCAAACGGCATCGACTTTTAAATAAAGCAGGGCATAGCCTCAAAAGCTGAAGCTATGCGTTGATGTGTTTTAGAAAGCCCAAATTAGTTTTAGCCAGCTGGTATGTCCTTCGGGACGATATTCGACTTCGGTTTCTTTTAAAAATTTGGCTTCAATAGACCAGTTTTTATCGGCATATTGAATGCCTGGACCAATTGCAAAAGCCTGTCCTTTAAACCCAATGTCACTTCCGTTTACTTTGTCATCTGTGGTTTGTTTAAAAGCATAGCCTTCAACTGCAACTTTGAGTTTGGGGTTAATGCGGTAACCTAAGCTATAGTCACCCGCAATGTATTGTCCAGACTTATAGTCGGTCGCGTCGTTACGTGTATTCCAGCTATAAGACAGTTTAGTTGAAAGATCTAAGCCCGCCGCGTTGGCATAACTATATGCAAGAATAGGTCGAATGGTGTGATAGTTTTTCCCGAGATTGGCTTCAACTGGATGTGTCGTACTTGGAGTGTCGTAATCACCTGTTCCAAGTACGGTTTCTAGGGCTGCAATCCAGTGATGATTTCCTTGATGCCAGCCGAGCATACCACCCAAAATTAAGTCTCCGAGTCCTTGGTTTGAGTCAGCCATTCCATTTACTTTTAGTCTTAGATCAACCAATGGCTGGGCTGCATAAAACCCGAGTTGTCCATCCATAATTTTTTGATTGGTCATCCAGACCAAACGAGGAACCACAGCGTTGACATCAACATGGAACTGATCGGGACCATTTTGAAACTCTGATGCGTGATAATTTTGATAATAACTGAGTAAGTAGACACCAGCAGGTGGTAGGGCACCCGCCATCATCCCTTCGGCACCTAAGGCAAAAGAGTCCGAGCCGTTTTCTGTCGCAAATGCAGAAGGAAGGTAAAGGGTGCTGATTACACCACATATGATTGCAGCAATTTTGTTATTCATAGAATGTCCTATTCTGTGTTGTTTGACTTGTCACTGAAAAGCGTTATTCCTTAACGGTCTTTAAAACTTAAGTCTGTTTAACCTGTAAATTTTGAATGCAGAACTCCTGTGAGCTTTGTATTTGCTTTCTAAATTAAAAATACAAAGCTCATTTGAAAAAGTGGATTGTTGAATGATTTATCTTTAAATATGTTTGAATAAAGCCGAACGTGACTGTCCGGCAGCACCATCGGCTGCACTTAAGAAGCGTTCAGTGTGAATGTCCCTTTCGAATAAGCGACTTTGCATGAGAGTTGAAATTGCCGAGTCGATCATGATGGGTGGGCCGCACAAATAAGCTTTGTGTCCACCACATCGATTTTCAAAGTAATCGGCAACAGCCTCATGCACAAATCCAGTAAATCCAGTCCATTGATCTTCTACTTTTGGTGCATTCAGGGCAGGGATATAACGGAAGTTTGGATAGTCTTTTACGAGTTGTTCAAACAATTCTCGGTTGTACAGCTCTGCCAAGTCTCTTGCTCCTTGGAAGAGGTAAATCGTGCGACTATCTCCAGATTCAAGTAAATCTAAAATCATCGATTGTGGACTTGAAAGACCTGAACCACCTGCAATGAAAATGGCATTTTGATCATCTGACTTGCGTACAAAAAATTGACCATAAGGGCCCGAAATATCAAGCTGATCACCCGTGGCAAGTTGTTCATGTACATAAGTCGTCGCTGCACCACCTTCAACTTTACGAATATGCAGCTCAACGATGCCGACTTCACTTGGTGAATTGGCAATTGAAAACGCTCGAGTTCCTTCAATATCTGGGAACTGGACATTGATATATTGGCCAGCTTGGAACTCGATTGGGCGATCTAGTTGTAGTCGGATTCCTTTAATGGTTGGCGATAAGTCTTTTATTTCAATGACTGTCGCTTGATAGTCTTGAACCAAATGGCCTAAGAAATCTGGGTCTTCATCAACATCGGCTTCAATGACCATGTCGGATTGTGGTTTGCAGCAGCAGGCAAGCACCTTATTTTCATCACGTTCAATATCCATGAGTGCAAATGGCGAGGCTTCACCAACATCATAAAAACCATCGGTGACTTGAACCTTGCAGGTCCCGCAAGTGCCATGACCACAGGCAAAGGGTAACCAAACGCCTTGGCGTAAAGCGGCATCTAAGATGGTTTGATCTTCTTCTACTTCAATCGTTGTTCCGATCGGTTCAATGGTGACTTGATAACTCATGACACACCTCCGAATTAAACGTAGCTGTCGTTATAGCCATTTAATTCTGGCGTAACGAAACGAAGTAATGACTTATGCCCAAAACCAAGCTCTGCCAAGCTTTTTGTATTCTCTGGTTCGATTGTTTGACCATCTAAGGTGTATTGCACTTTTGACCAATCAATTTTGGCAAAATCTGGATGTTGGGCAAAACCACCTGTAATTTGTTGCTCAATCAACTGTCCAAATGTTTGTTGAGGCGAGGCAAGCATGGCATGTGCCGAGCAAAAAAGGGTGTGATGATCCCAACCCACGTAAAGTAAGAATTGATCGCCATAATTTTTTTGCAGATCAAGCGGTTCAAATTGATAGTTGTTGTGTATCGCGCGAACAGTCATGTCCAATCTCCTTATTTCCGATCAGGCAGCTTGATGACTGCCTGAACAATTCCTTGTGCTTAAGCTGCGTTGCCTTTCCATTTTTTCCAGCGCTGTTGATCTGGTGAACCTTCAATATCCAGATTGTCGGCGCCGACATTCATGCGGTAATAATCGCGGAGCATGGTTTCAAGATCACCGCCACCACAGTTGCCTTGCAAAATTTGATTTACAGGTAACCATGCTTGTATATATTTCTCAGGCTCGCGCTCGAAAATGTCATGACAGCCATCTGAACAGGTGTGGTAACGTTCGCCTTGGTAGATGCTATTGCGATAACTAAACTGAGTTGGGTCATCACCCATTTCGGTAAAGGTCATTGGAATCTGACAAACCTGACAAAGCTGTGGTAAACCTACGCTGTAGAAGCGTTTACCTTCGGCTTCCATTTTGCGAGCCAACTCCCATTTTGGACGGTAGTATTTATCGAAAGTGTCTGGATATTTAGCAGATAACCAATCCATTTCTTCGTCGGTTGGAATCCAAGTATGGAAACCAGCAGCATGACCAAAGTTATAGAAAATCCACCATGCCTGATGTGAGACATGCTCTTTTTCTTTCACAATGACATCGCTATATTTCGGCATACGAATGCCATAACGGCTTAAATCTTTAAATAGCGCACCGCCTGCCTGTTCAAAATAAACTTCCCAAGCTTCTTTCCAAGACATCACTTTGTTTGGCAACATGTAATCCATCATCATGCCCACAATTGAAAGCAAACGCGTCCCACGCCAGAACCATTTATCAATCCATTCCTGCACAATCGGCACGTTGTCTTCATGTTGTTCGAGCAAGAATTTCACGATTTCAAGACCGAGTGTCATGTGGCGTGCTTCATCTGACTGCGCACTAAAACCAAAGGTCACGGTTGCCATATCGCCGTTATAAGCTGCACCCGACATAAACGGCACAAATAGCAAATTGGTAAGTACATATTCAAAAGCAAAACTAATGGCTAATAAAAACTCGAAAGGGCCAGCAGAACGGGCATCTTCAAAAAATGATTTAGGCACAGACAAATACCAAACGCGGTCATGCATGTGCGCCCAATCCTGAAAACCATCAAAGAACTTGTTGTAATGGCTCATGGCATGAATTTGAGTCTGTACATGACGCAGCTCATCAATCGACTGCATCTGAGATGCAATACGTGCTCCAATACCACTAAATTGGCGACCTACATGGGCATAGCCTTGATAAGCCTGATATTCAAGGGGGGTCACCGCTGTTAAAAAGAGTTTGATCGCATTTAAGTAGCGTTCATTGCTGACATTCATCTGACCATTGTTTTGAGCAAAGGCATCAAAAATGGCATAAAGTTTTTTCTCTTTTTCTGCCTGATATTTCCAGTAAGCATCCATGGTTAAACGGAATGGATCTTCCCATTTAGACCAGTCAGTAATTTTGATGCCTTCAAACTCTTCATAAGGGAAGGCCTCTTTACGCTCAGCATAAGAAAAGTCCCAGTCCAGATCACGGGTTAATGCACGGTAACGATCTTTCGCATTTAATTTTTTGCTGGTTTCTTTCGTTTGAGTTGTCATGATTGATCATCCTTAAATCTTTGTTAAACAACATCTATGTTGTGATTAATTCCAATGAAGACGGAAAGTATCGTCATCTTCTTCGACATTGCCGCCCAGCGTAATCATGTTGAGTTGTAATGATTGGATGTCCCAATCTTGGCCTAGCTTTTCAGATACGGTTTCAGCTTTAATCACCAAATCAGTTTCACTTTCAATGCGAATCATGGCGGGTAAATACTGAATTGAAGCTTCAGGGTTATCTTCTTCAATCGCTTCGAGGATGTAGCGTGAAGTATCGTTGTCTTGTAATGCGAGATAGACTTTAGACATGTTGCTTCTCCTTAAGCGTTTGCAAGTTCTGGTTGTAGGCCGAGTTTTTTTGCACGTTCAATCACAACTTGTTCTGCTTGATCGACTGCATTTGCTGTTAAGGCTGCTGTTGCCCAAGGTGTAAAGGCCGCTTTTACTTGAGCTAAAGACTGAGTGAACCATTCATTTAATAGTTGTTTATTGTGATCGGATTCCGCTGCGGCAGTTTTAATGACGGTGTCTGACCACTTACGTAAATCACCTAAAGTGTCTTTCATAAACTCAGTCAGCATGGCTAAGTCACGAGCATTTTGAGTGACTAACCACTGATCAAACTGTTGATAAACAAGCTCTGTCACAAAGCCGTCAATCACAAGGTTCTGTAATAGGAAAAGTTTGAAATAGTCTTGCTCGGTGAGACTTTCTTCACACAGACGGCGTAAGCCTTGCCATGCAGGATGTTGCATCCAAGCCTGTTTTGCCTGCTGTAATGAATCGCCGCTATTACCATCTAAAGCTAGACCAATCCGTGAGATGTACTGTGCAATTCCTAAATGGTCCATCGCGGCATAAATACAAGCTTGGGTAAGTACGGTGCCATAACCATAGGCACTACCAGACATCATGTGTAAGTTTGCCGTTTGTTCAACGTGGCGAAATGGCAATAGGCACTCAATGACTTTGCCTTTGACTTCATCAGACAAATGCTCTGCAAGCTGACGTTTTTCAAAAAAAGCAAAATTACTTTCGGCAGTGTCTTGCAAACGCGCACGATGCTGAACATAAGTTCCATAATAGAATTGACGTGGATCTTTAAATGCATACCAGTCTTGCATTTGCAGGGCGGTATGGGTTTTATCATTTAAGGTCTTTTCAGGTTTCCACAAAGGACGATAGTGAAAGTTAGTTTCTGCCTGTACATCAAAACTTACTTCTTGATATCGAGTTGCTGGCTTACTACCAAATCGTCTTTCGATATAGGCATAGTTCTGGCGGATAGGTTCGACATTTGACGTTTTGATTTCTAAAGTCATGGCTTTATCTCCTTATATTTTTACATCTGATCATCGTGATCGTTGCTATTACGTTGCGTGCCGACTAAGGTTGCTTCAGTGCCATAGCGCCATTTTTCTTCCTGAGCATCATTAAAAGCTTGCTGCTCTTGGGTCATTTCAACCACTTGATTGGTCTTACAAAAATCATTAAATGCATGTTTAGGCAAAACCAGTTCCACAAATAGACTTGGGTCATGAATGGCGAAATCGAATTCGATGAACTCTGCGTTTAAGTCGCCAGTGACCCGAATATATTTGGTTAATACTTCGACTTGAGGTTGCGTCATGCTGTACTCCATCAAGACATGGTCTTGAAATTGATGAATGCTCCTTGCTCTCGCTATAGGCTTTACAAAAGCTATGCCAACTTTATTTTTTGTTATTAAAAACAATAAATTAAGATTTTTTATGAAAATGAAGAATTTTTAAAATTCACCATTTCATGAATTTTTTGAATGGTGAAATAGAGATATTCATGATTTGATGAAGAGGGTTGTAAAAATTTCTTTTTAGAATGTTTCAGGCTTTAAATGAAGAGATTTAGAAATACTTTTTTAGTATGAAGTTATGTCTTTAAGGTACTAGGATATTTATCTGGTTCTTCGATAAGATGAGATAACACCCAAATGTGTTTAATGGATTAAAACAGATCACTCATGGCTCGAGTAAAATACGATACAACGGGACGATACGCAGATCATCCGCAAGAAATTCATGATTTGCTGTCTAAACTGCACTTTGATACTGCCCACGGTCAAATCTGGTTTGATGAATATCGGATGCTGCTTTTACACACCAGCATTATGGGATATTTGCGTAAAGACTTAGCGCACATGATTGGTCTTGAGCGGACTAAGCGTTTTTTTATTCGATTGGGGTATCAAGCTGGGTTAAAAGATGCACAAGTTACAACAAAAATGCGTCCCGATTTAAATGAACACGATGCTTTTATGGCAGGCCCACAAATGCATGCGATTCGTGGAATGGTGCAAGTACAGGCCAACCAGCTCAATTTAAGCCACGATGAAAAACAGTTTTATGCCGATTTAAATTGGCTCAACTCTTTTGAAGCCGATGTGCATTTAGAGCATTTTGGCCCAAGTGATGAACCTGCGTGCTGGATGCTTCTGGGTTATGCGTGCGGCTACAGTAGTTTTGCGACGGGCATGACCATTATTTATCAAGAAATAGAGTGTAAAGCTTGCGGCGATGAGCATTGCCGTATTATCGGTAAGCCTTTAGAAGAGTGGGAAAATGCAGATGAGCTAATTCAGTTCATGTCTCCCGAACCCATGGAAAAAGAACTGATTGCGTTGCAGGCTGAACTTTTTGAGCTTAAAAAATCAATTTACAGTG
This sequence comes from Acinetobacter sp. IK23, assembly GCF_035615275.1. Taxonomy (NCBI): domain Bacteria; kingdom Pseudomonadati; phylum Pseudomonadota; class Gammaproteobacteria; order Moraxellales; family Moraxellaceae; genus Acinetobacter; species Acinetobacter sp. IK23. Next base: position 208,423 of record NZ_JANBNX010000003.1, on the reverse strand, counting down.
ACAGTGAAGCCGATTACCAATTATTTAGCTCAGTGGGTAAGTCAGCATCTTATAAACAGGTCTGTGCATTACTAACCAAAGCAGCAGGTTCGAAAGTTTCTATTTTGCTACAAGGTGAAACTGGCGTTGGTAAAGAAGCTTTTGCACGAGGGGTTCATGCAAATAGCCAAAGAAAAGACCAACCTTTTGTTGCGGTAAATTGTGCAGCGATTCCGTCAGAATTAATTGAGTCTGAGTTATTTGGGGTAGAAAAAGGTGCCTATACGGGGGCACATCAATCTCGCTTGGGCAAGTTTGAACGAGCCAATGGCGGTACTATTTTTTTAGACGAAGTGATTGAGCTTTCACCTCGTGCACAAGCGGCACTATTACGCATTTTGCAAGAAGGTGAATTTGAGCGAGTTGGAGATTCGCAGACACGTATTTTAGATGTTCGTGTAATTACAGCAACCAATGAAGATCTTGAACAGGCTGTGAAAACAGGGCGCTTTCGGGCAGATTTGTATTATCGCTTAAATATTTTTCCAGTCCAGATTCCACCTTTGCGGGAGCGCCGTGAAGATATTCCTTTATTGGTTGAACACTTTCTTCATCGTTTTGAAAAAATGTACGGCAAAACTATTCAGGGCGTAAGTGAAAAGACCAAAGTTTTTATGCAGCAATATGAATGGCCGGGAAATATTCGTGAGTTGGAAAACTTATTAGAAAGGGCGGTTTTATTAACGGACGATCAGCAACTGATTAAGTTAAATGCCATTTTTCCACAGATCAAGCATGACCCAGAGCAGGCTGTAGCTGTTGAAACTGACTTTGAAAAATTATTACAACCAGAGTTTAATTTAGAAGAACACGAGAAGCAGTTAATTTTAACGGCTTTAAAAAAGGCAAATCATAATGTGTCAGAAGCGGCACGCTTATTGGGACTAACTCGGGCAGCACTAGACTATCGAATTAAAAAATTTCAGCTTTGAGTCAATATCAACAAGCTCAAAAATAAAGGCCTAACTTTAAACGTTAGGCTTTATTCATTATTGCACTTTCGCTGGGAAACCATCTTCTTCAAGTGCTTCGGTAATTTTATCGACGCTTTCGCTGCTTTCAACAGTCACGATTTTGGTCGCTAAGTCTACATCTACTTTTGCATTTGGGTCGATATCTTGAATCGTTGCAGTCACGCCACGAGCGCAGCCACCACAAGTCATATTTTCAATAAGTAGTTTCATGTTCATACTCCATCAAGAATGAGATGTTTGTTTGGATAACACTGAGTCTAAACCTTGTCATGATTGTAAGGTCAAGACCAAATTTTTAAAAAATTATGCTTGACCTTCCCATGATGGGAATCTGTATGCTCAATACAGAATATTAAATTTTGCAGATTTGCAGAGGTGTTTGATGGACTCAAAAAACACAAAATTGCCAGCATATAGTGAAACACTTCCAATCGAAGGTATGACCTGTGCCTCGTGTGTAGGTCGTGTCGAAAAAGCACTTAAGAAAGTTGAAAATGTAGAGATTGCTAACGTTAATTTGGCAACAGAAAAAGCCGTTGTTTATTCAAATCAACCGATTCAGCGTGAAGCACTGGTTAAAGCAGTTGAACGAGCAGGTTATGATGTTCCAAAAGCTGCGCCAGAGGAGTTGTCTATTGAGGGCATGACCTGTGCATCTTGTGTTGCACGTGTTGAAAAAGCCCTTAAAAAAGTAGACGGCGTTCAAGAAGCCACAGTCAACTTAGCAACAGAGCAAGCTTGGGTGCAGGCAGATTCATCAGTCAATGTCGAAGACTTAATTCGCGCTGTTAAAAAAGCAGGTTACGATGCAAAAGCATCTGAAAAAAATCAAGATGAGCAGCTCGATAAAAAAGCGTCAGAGTTAGATCAGCTTAAAAAAGATTTGATCATTTCGGTTGTGTTGGCTTTACCTGTGTTTATTTTGGAAATGGGTTCACATCTCATTCCAGCTTTTCACATGTGGGTCATGCATACCATTGGTCAATACAATAGCTGGCTTTTACAATTTGTTTTGACCACATTAGTTCTCGTTTTTCCTGGTCGTCGTTTTTACCAAAAAGGGATTCCGGCTTTATGGCGTTTAGCGCCAGATATGAACTCGCTGGTTGCTGTTGGAACCTTAGCCGCCTATAGCTTCTCAGTCGTAGCAACCTTTCTGCCACAGGTTTTACCCCAAGGCACGGTCAATGTTTACTTTGAAGCGGCTGCCGTTATTGTCAGTTTAATTTTGCTTGGGCGATATTTTGAAGCCAAAGCCAAAGGACGAACCTCGCAAGCCATTCAACATTTAGTGGGAATGCAGCCCAAAACAGCTCGTATTCAGCGTGACGGTCAAGTGGTGGAAGTTGCAGTTGCCGAAGTGGTCAGTGGAACTATTGTAGAAATTCGTCCGGGTGAAAGGGTGCCTGTCGATGGTGAAGTGATTGAAGGGCATAGCTACATTGATGAATCTATGATTACGGGTGAACCTGTTCCTGTTGAAAAAATAGTAGGACATCAGGTGGTCGGTGGTACAGTCAACCAGAACGGTACTCTAAACATTCGGGCAACCGCAGTGGGTAGCTCATCTGTACTTTCACAAATTATTCGCATGGTTGAACAAGCCCAAGGTTCTAAACTTCCAATTCAGGGCTTGGTCGATAAAGTCACCATGTGGTTTGTACCGGCTGTCATGTTAATTGCTGCAATTACTTTCTTGGTCTGGTTTATCTTTGGGCCAGAGCCTGCGCTGACTTTTGGTTTGGTCAACGCCGTTGCAGTACTGATAATTGCTTGTCCTTGTGCGATGGGGCTTGCAACGCCAACTTCGATTATGGTCGGTACTGGACGTGGTGCTGAGCTCGGTGTCTTGTTCCGTAAAGGCGAAGCTTTGCAGCTTTTACAAGAAGCGCAGGTGGTTGCTGTTGATAAAACTGGAACGCTCACTGAAGGCAAACCGACACTGACAGACTTTAATGTGCAATCTGGTTTTGAACGTGAGCAAGTACTTACTTTGGTTGCTTCAGTCGAAGCCAAATCTGAACACCCAATTGCACTCGCGATTGTTCAAGCAGCAGAAAGCGAAGGCTTAAACTTATTACCCGTAACAGCATTTAACTCGATTACTGGTTCAGGTATTGAGGCTGAAGTATCAGATCAAAAAGTACAAATTGGCGCAGACCGTTATATGCACCAACTTGGTTTAGAGACCAACTCATTCCAAGCGATTGCTGCTCAATTAGGTGAAGAAGGCAAAACACCGCTGTATGTCGCCATCGATCAACAACTTGCTGCAATTATTGCCGTGGCGGATCCAATTAAAGAAACAACCTATGCTGCGATTGAGGCCTTGCATCAATTAGGTCTCAAGGTTGCCATGATTACAGGCGACAACCGTCATACGGCACAAGCGATTGCAAAAAAGCTGAATATTGATGAAGTTGTGGCAGAGGTTTTACCCGAAGGCAAAGTGGACACAGTTCGCCAACTGCAAAAACAATATGGTCGTTTGGCCTTTGTAGGTGATGGTATTAACGATGCTCCAGCCTTGGCGCAAGCAGATGTTGGGTTAGCCATTGGTACAGGAACAGATGTTGCCATTGAAGCAGCCGATGTTGTGTTGATGTCAGGTAGTTTAAAAGGTGTACCGAACGCAATTGCATTAAGTAAAGCCACCATGCGAAACATACGTCAAAACTTGTTCTGGGCATTTGTATATAACGTTGCACTTATTCCAATTGCAGCAGGTGCGCTATATCCAGCATTTGGTGTGTTACTTTCACCTATGTTTGCAGCAGGCGCGATGGCACTTTCTTCGGTCTTTGTTTTAGGCAATGCATTACGCTTAAAACGTTTTCATGCGCCAGTACAGTAAGGGTGCTGAAAATCAACTTTTGGTTTAAGATCATGACAACAGGTCTTAAACCAAATTTAATATTTGAGGTGTGAGATGAATATCGGTCAGGCATCCAAACATTCGGGCATTTCGGCGAAAATGATTCGCTACTATGAAGAAATCGGTTTACTTGAAGCAGCTCAGCGTTCTGCTTCTGGCTATCGCATTTATTCAGAAACAGACCTTAAAACTTTAAACTTTTTAAAGCATGCTCGAGAGTTAGGTTTTTCATCTGAACAGATGAAAGAGCTTATTTCACTTTGGAAAAATACAGACCGGCAGAGTGCAGAGGTGAAAGCCTTAACCGTAAAACACATTGCCGAATTAAAACAGAAAATTGCCCATCTCCAAGAAATGGTCAATATTTTGCAGGCTTCAGCCGATGATTGCTGCGGCAACCAGCAAGCTTCTTGTGCGATCTTAGATCACATTGAAAAAGGTGTGGGTGTAAGCTAAGTTTCATTAAAATAAAAAAGGAAAATCATAGTGTATACGGCATCTTGTCTATGTAATGGTATCCAACTACAAATTAATAGCGAATTAGAACCCATCATGGTGTGTCATTGCACACAGTGCCAAAAAGCTCAAGGTACTGCTTTCGCTGCCATTACTCAAGTACAAAAAAGTGACTTAAATATTGTGCAGGGTGAAAATCTTTTACAGGCTTATTTTGCATCACCTAATAAAAAGAGAGTGTTCTGTAAAACTTGTGGTTCGCCGATCTGGAGTGAACGTTTAGATAAGCCTGAAGTAGTGCGTTTAAGGGTAGGCCTTATTAATGAAGAAATATCGACATCTGTAATTTCTCATGCTTTTGTGTCTTCAAAAGTGAAGTGGTATCCAATTTGCGATAGTGCTCGCCAATATCCAAATGCGGTAGAAAACCCTTAAATATTAAGGTTGGATCGTATTTTATTCATTTGTAAAAAAACGTGAACAAGACTAGCCATGAATAAATAATGTGCTATAACTGTACCTAAGGTAATCGTAATATCTCCTCGATCCACAGGGAAACTTGGGACAGGGCAAAAGATACGATAGGACCTTACATATAGCTAGCAAAGAGCATGTAAGAGATGGATAGACACAAATCTTAGATTGCTCACCGTTGCAGAAAAGCCCGTGAAACGGGCTTTTTTAATGCCTGTAGAAAGCTATTTCTAATTTGAGAAGTGCATAAATTTTTAGACTATTTATGAAAAATTAATGTAAAAATAACAAAATATTTTAAATAAACAGACTATTCTGTATTGTAATTTGTTTTTATTAAGGGTACATTTAATCAACGGTTTAAAGTTCAAGCTTAATAATGAACTCATGGTCGTTGTGGGAGATCTAAGAGCCTGCATTTTCCCCAAGATGCGGGTTTTTTTTATGCCTAAAGAAAAGTAGTTATTCATCTCATCTAAAATTTTAATTTTCTAATTCTTTGTTTTTTAAATTTTTAAAACCTACGAGCTAAATAGGTCGTAGGTTTTTACGCTAACTAGAAGTTAAGCACGATATGCCTGACAAGCTTGGGCACATGCTAAACATGCTTTTGCACAAATCTGGCAATGCTCATGTTCGTGTTTACTACATTCAGCTGCGCAAAGTTGGCATGCACTGGCACATAATTGCATAGCTTGTTCAGCAAGTTCCGAATGTCTTAACTCTAAAGACGTACATAACTGACAGGTTTCTACGCAGGTTAAACAATGCTTAATACATTCACGCATCATATGCACATGCTCTTCTTGTAAGCATGCAGAGGCACAATGTTTACAAGCAAACATACATTCAATGCAGGCTTGAATAGAATTAGATGCTTGACTAAATAAAGAAGGATCAGGGGTTTGCGAGCTATTCATTTTAATATTCTCCTTTTCAAAGGCTTTTATTAAAAAACCGAATATTGTTATCTTTTTTCATTTTATAAAATCATTTCTCCTACAGGGACTTTTGAAATGAAAGGTCTACAAATGCTCAATAAGTGATTAACCTCGTATAAGAATGTTACATGTAATTGGCTCACTCAATTTTTGAAAGAAGATGAAGCACGAAGAAGAAATTTCTCAAACAAGACATAAAATTTATTTCGATATAATACTTTTGGCTAATTTCTTATTGTATGAATATTAGGCAAATTAGGAATGTGAACTTTGAAGGACACGAAATGGAAAACGTTAATCAATACGCTCACGGAGCTGAGCATGAAGTCCACATCCATTGCAAACGATCATTAAGTACATTAATACTGAGTATGTTCGTATTAATTACAACTGGTCGTTAAAAGAAAAAGCACCTGAGGGTGCTTTTTCTATATACAGCGACGATTAATAGATAATTTTAAGAACCTATAAAGCCGCGCCGTTTTTTGTAGGCTTTACGGTCATAAGAAGGAATATTTGACTGCTGGAGATCAATCGCCAGTTGTTTCTTGCGTTGCAACTGAACTTCATTAAGAAGAGCAGCATAAATTTTTGGTCGGTCAGTTTTAAACTTATCTACATCCAATGGAATCTTATCTTCATTCTTGACTAAATATAGAACAGAACCGTTTGCATTGGTTTCATATATTGTCCAGCCAAGCCGAACAATGTAGAGACCTGTTTTTTGATTTTTACCTAAATAAGCTTTAAACCCATCGGGATGAGGGCGAACATAAGCATTCATCATGCATCCTCCATCAACTATTTAATTCGATGAAAGCGACAATCAATGAATTGATGGGGAGCGATACATCTATTCAATAAAATCACGATTTCTAATTGTATATATATTGATCAATTTGGCAATTTCAAGTCATGTGATCATTTTGTGCAATAGTTAAAAAATAATATAATCTGACCGAAACTCATTAAAAAAATGTGTGACGTATTTTGCAAATTAAAAATTAAACAAATTATAATGAATCTAAGTTCACTTTTTAATATGATTATGATTTTAAAAATAAAAAAGTATTTGTAATATTTCTTGTTACAACGATTTTGTCGACAATAGATGCTCTTTTTTGACATATTTCGCCTAGAGCAATCAGTGAGTTTTGGCCTATGGTGTCATTTTTATTTATTGGACTTGTAGTCACTATCTTGCTGACTCCAGGACCAACAAATACATTATTAGCCTCGGCTGGCTTGCAAGCGGGGGTAAAGCATTCTCTTAAGTTAATTCCAGCAGAGGTAATAGGTTACCTGATCGCGATTACCTCATGGGGTGTTTTACTTGAGTCGGTATCTCATTTTATTCCATGGCTTCCAGCTATATTAAAATTGATGAGCGCGAGTTTCATTCTCTATCTTGCTTTTAAACTTTGGATAACATCGACTGAAGATATTAAGCTAGATCGACCACTGATCACGCCAAAGGCTTTATTTGTTGCGACACTTTTAAACCCTAAAGCGTTACTGTTTGCTTCAGCGATTTTTCCACATGCAGCGTGGGAAAATCCGAATTTGTATTTTATTCACATTGTTGTCTTTTTATCTTTAATTACCCCAATTGCTTTTTTATGGATTATGTTTGGAACAGTACTGATTTCAAATAAAGTAACTTGGTTGAATCAACGTAATTTACAACGTACGGCTGCATTTATTTTAACTTTTTTTGCGATGCCAATCGGCTATTCTGCGATTAGCTCATTTTAAACTTAACCGATTATTTATATTAAAAATTTATTTTTCAGGAGATTTTTATGAAAAGATTAAAAGTAATTATCAAGGATCAGTTTGACAAAGAATCAATTGCTTTGGCAAAAGTTAGACCAATGAATGACCATGCACTTGAACTTCATAAAAGCATTGAACATATTGAAATTAATGACGATATCATTTTGCCCAATATGGATTTGTTATATGAAAACCCTAAAGACGGCAAAATTTATCAGTTAATCGGTGCATTCAGTGAGGAATAACTATTAAATTAAATTTAACAATAACCAACTACATAGTTTGTGTTTATTAGAGTCTTAATGGTGGAAATTAAGCCAAACTAACGTATAGACACAATTAAAATATTGAACATTGGTAGTCATTATGGGACTATGTTTTTGCAAAAATGTGACCTAATCCTCATTTTTGCATTTCAGGACTAAGTGGTATTCACTAAGCCCATTCCTTCAATGAGAAGTAGGAATGGGCTTTTTTTATGAAATCTTATTCTTTGAAAGTTTCATCTAAAGCTTGTTGAACAGCTTCAATTCGAGACTTGCAAGCTTTGTAAGCGCTAATAGACTCTTCAACAACTTTCATTAGATTATCAATATCGGGACTTTCTTGAGATTCCAATAACTCAGCATTTTTCTTCAAAATATCATGACCATCTTTAAACGTTAACTCTTCATTTTTCATTTGGAATTACCTGTGTAATGTTGGCTTCAATCACACCATCTTGCATTTCAATTGCAATGGCGGGGCTTGAAATTTGCTGTATAGAGCGAATAGCTTTTCCTTCAGATCTGACTATTGCATAGCCTTTAGCTTGAACCTGTTTCGGGTTTTGCAAAAGAATTTCCTTCATTAAAGATTCGATTTGCGCTAATGAAAATTTAACTTGTTGCTGTGAGCTAAACTGAATACGTTCTTTCATCTGGTCAAGTAGACGATGCGCCGAGTTAAGCTGATTTTGTGCCGAAGACTTAATGTGTTGAAGCAGTTGATCATTTTTGCTTTGATACGTCGTGATTTGATGCTGAGAAAGCAGCTTAATAGTTTGTAGACTATCTAGTGCTTCTTGTACGCGTTCAACAATATGGTTGCGAATACCAGCAATCACTTTACTTGGAGTATCAAACGAACGGTGTGCAATCTCATCAAGGATGGTACGGTCTTTTTCATGTCCAATACCAACCCAAATTGGTACGCTGCGTTTACAGAGTAGGGCTGCGAGCTCATAATCATTTAAATAAGCTAAATCATTTACAGCGCCACCCCCACGAATAATTACAATTAGATCGGGTGGGAAGTTATAACGGTTTGCCCATTGCTTTAAACCAGTTGCCAACGACTCCATCAGACTAACGGCAGCCGTATTGCCCTGAAAGGTTGCATTTTGATAAACAAAATGACAAACCCCATTTCGCTCAAGAGCATCTGCATCTTTTTTAAAATCACCGAGGCCCGCAGCATTTTGTGGAGCAATCACTAAAACATTTTGTATATCAAAAGGAGTAGGGATGAGTTTATTTTTATGAATTAAACCTTCTTGAGTTAAACGCTCCACAATTTGTTGATAACGTTTTGCAATTTCACCAAGTGTAAAACTTGAGTCTATCTCTTCAATATTGACTGAAAATCCGTATTGCGGATCAAAACGCGCTCTAATTTTAATTAAAACATTTAAGTCACTTGCTAACTCAATTCCTGTTTCACGTTCAAACTTAAGAACAATTTTACTCGCTGAAAATTTCCAGATGGTTGCTTTACAACTAGCGATGACTTTATCTGTATCTGTGTCTTTCTCTGCAAGTTCTAAATAGTAATGTCCACCTTTAATATTTAAATTCCGAATCTCTGCTCTAACCCATACGGGATCGTCAAAGGTCAGGCGTATGACTTCCTGCACAGTGCCGAGATATTCGCTGAGCGAGAACTGAGGATCAGACATATAAACTATAAATGTATTAATGAGAGAAAGAATCTAGATAGTATAAAAGCTATCCAAGCAAGGCAATTGGTGTCTATAAATATCGGGTTCTATTTAAAATAAATACAACAATTTAACGAGCTAAAAGTTGGAAATTGATATGCCTATTTAGAGTAAGTGGTAAAAAATGAAAAATTAATAAAAAGATAATTGTTAATAATTACAACCGATTAAAAAATAAAGTTTGCTTTATAAAATATATAGGCGTATAAAGCTTACTTCCAATTGCGGGGTGGAGCAGTCTGGTAGCTCGTCGGGCTCATAACCCGAAGGTCGTTGGTTCAAATCCGACTCCCGCATCCAAAAATATTATGCTCTGTGATGTATCACTTTTCATGATACGAACTCATGAAAAGCAATTAGCTTATAAATAACCCTATATCAAGCTAAATATTAAATTCTAGACGAACTGTCCATACCTTAAATCTAGCGTTCTAATTACATACCGTAAAATCACATGAGCTCAGTGATGAGTAAATGATTGTGAATATAGTAAATGAGTGGCACATTGCCACAGCCGTAAATGGCAATGAGATTAATGTGAGGATTGTTCCTCATGTGCGTAAACAAAACTCTCTCGATGGATATCGTTGGGTTGAAGTTGGTAAAAAAATTCAACTTCAGTCTGGTGAAGAAATTGAGCTAAACCAAGATGGAAAAAGCTTCTATGCTGGTTTTAATCAACTTTATCGTTTAAATACATATTGTTGATAACACATGGCACTAAAGCAAGAAAACCTATCTCTTTTAAAGGAGATAGTTTTTTTTATATTTATAGAGTATAGAAATAATTAAAACTATAAAAAAGTAAAGTCTAAGTAAATTTTGAAATTATTATTTTAACTATATTTAATAACTTAATTAACCTGCTCGCCAGAACTGACGGCCCATAACCTTAAAGTTTTTACCGTTCTCTTCAGTTACACGGCGGTCTCTAAATTTTTCATTTAAGCTATGCAAAATTAAAGAACCATCTGCCTCTTTAAAAATTTGTTTAATCATTCCTTCACCAGCGAAATAAACAGCATAAATCTCACCATCAATGACTTCAGTCTGAGAAATATCAATGCCAACCAAATCCCCATCTTTAATGTAATCGGTCATGCTATCGCCTTTGGCTTTAATAATCCGCATACATTCTTGAGGAACGCGCTTTTCTTTAAAAAAAGAAGCAGGAAAAGGAATTTTTCCATTAATTGCATCAAAATGAAATTCGATTGATTCACCTGTACCACAAGAAAAACTTGCTTCAACCACATCAATCCAAAGATATTGGTCTACTGCATCATGACTTACCACAGTAGGACTAAACACATCACTTTCTTTAAAAGAATCTTCTGAGTTACCAGTGGTAAGCCAATAAGCATCTACACCTAAAAACTGTGCAATAAGTGGAAGAAAAGCAGATTTTAAGTTCTTTCCCGATTCTAAAGCTTGGTAGGCAGGCTGAGACATTTTTACTGCTTCAGCAACTTCTGCCTGAGTTTTCTTAGCTTTAATCCTTGAATCTTTTAAACGGTCTTTAAGAGCCATAGTGATCGCACCAGCTAATTTATAACAAATATATAACTTAAGTTATATCTAGTAAAACAACTATAGTTATTGACTAATAATAACTATAGTTATATTATCAGTTGTAAGGAACCATTGATAGTATGACCTAAATATTTTACTTAAATATATTTTTAATTTTTATCAATGGCTTAGTAAGTAGTGATTATTATTCTGCCTCAATGGACGACAGAATATAAAAAATGGCGATAGTGAATCAGTGATAGAGATCAGCTATTAAAAACAAAAAATGAAATAAAAAAAGCCCGATTCCGTGGATCAGGCTTAATGTTCGTCGATAAAGGGTATCAAGAACATGAAGAATCTAACAAAGAATTTAATGACTCACAAAAGTTTCCGATATATGGCAGCATGTTATGTCAAATTTTTGGTCAAAAAAGTGAAGCAATTCATCAACTTTACTCTTTTTTCTTGTTCTTATGCCAATGCTTAAATGCTGGTAAAAGGTCTATGAGATTGAGCGATTTTATTTAAATAGTTTCTCTAAAAAGGTATTAAATAACATTGGTTTATAAAATTTTATCCTTTTAGAGCGTGTGAGGATTGAGTTATGGGAAAGTTTTTAACGACTGATGGATTAGTGACTGCTTTTAATCTCTATGGTACGGCCATGATGATTGCTTTAGCTGTGAGTTTAGTCGTAGCAGTGGTTCTAATCATGCGTTTTCCTCGTTCACCTCAAGAATGGGTAGTCGGTTTGATTTGTACGATTGTCTCAAGCTTGACAGGTGGCTCATTCATTATCATGAAATGGAATTTGCATGAATGGGTAACAGATATATGGGGAATGATTACTTTAGGTGGATTCTTCTTTATTTGTGGATTACCTGGCTGGGCGATTGTGAGGTGGATATTTAACTTCATTAATAAACAAGAAGGAAAAACTATTGTTGAAGTGATGAAAGACTTAAAAAAAGCAAAAGATGATATTCAAAATTAATATCTAACAGTAGGTGATATAAATGAGGACAGTCCTATGAATATTGAACAATATTTAGATGCACTTATAAAACGTGAAGGTGGATATGTAAATGACCCATTGGACTCTGGCCAAGCGACAAAATTTGGAATTACTCAAGCAGTTGCTCGTAGTTATGGATATCAAGGTGAAATGACGGATTTACCTTTAGAAATTGCTAGAGAGATTTATAAGAAACAATATTGGCTTGAACCACGATTTGATCAAGTTAATTTAATCAGTCCCACTACTGCTGAAGAACTATTTGATACTGGAGTAAATTGTGGAATCAACTTTACAAAACCGCTTCTGCAACGGGCTTTGAACTTGTTAAATCGCCAAGGAAAAGAGGGCTGGACAGATCTTAAGTTAGATGGGGAATATGGACCATCTACATTGCAGGCTTTATCAATGTATATTGATAAGCGCGGTCATGAAGGTGAGGAGGTACTCGTACGTCTCCTTAATATTATGCAAGGTCAGCGCTATATTGAAATTACAGAAAAGAATCCAAAATATGAGCAATTTTTTTTCGGATGGATTGCCAATCGTGTGAGCTTATAAAAAGACCAACTTGCTAAAGCTGTTTTAAGCAAAAGGGCTGTAAAGCACTTAACAAGTTGGTCGTTTTTTGTTTGGTTTATATAAATAAAACTACTTTACTGAGTAATAAGTAAAATCGCTAAAAGGAAGAAAATACAGCCACTCACTTTATTTAGTTTTGCAAAATTATTCCCAGCGAGCATTTTCTCTTTAAAAATTGAAGAAAAATTGGCATAGACTAAATGAATTAAAAAACCAATAAAGCAAAATGTTAGAGATAAAACTAAAAACTGATTTAATATTTCTTTTTTAATATCAATAAATTGTGGAAAAAGTGCGATAAAAAAGACAATTGTTTTGGGATTCAGTAGTGATGCAAATAATCCCTGATAGAAAAGTTTTGATTTCTTTACACCTTTCTCGTCATGTGCAGTTTCTAGTAAATCTTGAGTAGGGGACTTTTTGATAAAGTTTTTATAGCCTAAGTACATCAAGTAAAAGGCTCCAATAAACTTTAAAACAGTAAAGATAGTGGGATTACTGGTAATAATAAGCCCAACACCACTTGCAGAAATTACAGCGATAATAAACATACCAATGATTAAACCACTAATACCGAATAAAGCTGTTCGTACACCATAATTGATTGAATTTGTTACTGTAAATAAAACGCCTGGTCCGGGGCTGGATAACGTGAGAAAAGCAATGGTTATAAATACTAAAAGACCGTTCACGTGGTTACTTCCTGTTTATCATCAACATATTAAGCTGCACGCGTACTTTAAAGTAGAAGAGATAATATGTATATACAAGTTGTATATTTTATAAAATAATAAAATATTTTAGTAATTCATCAAAGTGACTATGAAGCTTATAGTAAGCCTTAAAAATCTATAGAAGAAAAAATTTTCAGAGTGTAGAAAAATGAGATATATCTAATGAATATATCAATATTAAATCAATTAAATTTATTGTAAATAGTATTTAAAATCAATAAATAAGAAGATGGCGTCTGTGATCGAAATGAGTAAAAAATCAATTAATCGAGATAGAGATTGCAATTCGATAAGAAGCGTGTATAGTCGACTATAACTACAAAAATATTCTTGTTAACCTAAATCTTTCTTTTCGCAGTTTTATTTATAATCCTCCGTATTTTATAAGAAATTTAAGTAAACGCATATTTTTGAGTTTAATTGGTTTCTCCAATAACAAATGATAATTTTTTAAAAGTTAGGATTAATTTATGTCTAATACTACTGGTACAGTAAAATGGTTTAATGAAACTAAAGGTTTTGGTTTTATTCAATCTGATGAAGGTAAAGATGTTTTCGCACATTTTTCTGAAATTCAAACACAAGGCTTCAAAGTTCTTTTAGAAGGCCAACGTGTTCAGTTTACTGTGACACAGGGTAAAAAAGGCCCACAAGCATCAAATATCACTATTGTGAATAATGCTTAAATTTATATAATTTGATGATTTTATTGGGTTATCTTTAGAGTAAATTGCTCAAGTAATTTTTAAAAATCATTAATTTAGTTAAAAAACCCACTTCTTCCTTTGTGGGTTTTTTTACATGAACAATCAAATAAGTTGATTATTTTATTTATATAATATAAAAATTAAACTTATGCTTAAAAAGTTAAATCAATAATTGGTATAAAAATGGATATTTGTATTGGCGGTATTTTAAATGGCAAAGTTTGCAAAAATAACGAAAATTATTTTAGTGCGGGAAATCCTCACTCAGATGAAGTAACTCAATATGAGAAGCAGTATTTTCATTTAAATGGGAAGCTTTTATCTTTTTGGGTGTGTAGTGACATAAAATTTCAAGAAGCGTTAAAAATTGCCGAGAGTTTTATTAAAAAATAAGAAAGATTTTTAAGTTAATTTTAATTAAAAGCACTTTAAATTTAACGACTCAATTTCTCAAATGAGATAAGCTAAATATTATTTTTAATTACATATTTTTAACAATTTAAGTTATTTTGTTATTCATAAAGTCATGAGTGAAGAGTACTCTTAACTCAGAATATAACTTTGTTGTAAAATTAAACTTAATATTTATAAAAGTTTATTAAATTTATATAGTTTTAACGGTCTATGACTTAAGTCATAAATAATATTTCTTTTTGTAGTATATCTAAAGGAAGGAAATAACTCTAAATGTTGAATATAGTACAGCCTAATATTTGCTTTATTGGCAGCAGTAACTTGTCTTTAGCTTTGATTGGAGGTTTAGTTTTAAAGGGATTTCAAAAAGAAAAAATTAATCTTATAGAGGAAGTAAAGTTTGATAATGAAATCATTCTCAAGCAAAAGCAGCATGAGGTAAAAAAGGCTGATATTGTTGTTCTGTTACTAGATCCCAAAAACTTAAAAGCCATACTAGCGCCATTAAAAAAATGGTTAGTAGATAAAACTATAGTGTCGATGATGGCTGGGGTGAATATTAAACAACTTATGAGTATGACGGGCTCACAAAAAATTATACGAATTATTTCTAACCCCCCAGTATTAACTTATAGCGGTACACATGTGCTGATTGGTTCTGAATACTTGGAACCTTTAGATAAAGAGGTCATTGAGGTAATTTATTCAGCAACAGGTAAGACGTATTGGGCGCATTCTGAATCAGACGCTGATGCGATTATTGCGCTATCAGGTTCAGGGCCAGCTTATTTCTTTTATATTCTCGACAGTATGATCAAAACAGGTACGGCTATGGGTTTAGATAAGCAATTTGCTTTAGATCTAGCACTACAAGCTGCATCGGGTGCTGTGGAAATGGTACGTAAAAGTAACGTTCAGCCAAGTGAGTTATGTGGAAAGGTGACATTGGCTAATGGAATCACTGAATCTGCATTACGGATGTTTGAATTAGGTAATCTTTCTGATGATATTCGACTCGCTTTAAAAGCAGCGTATCACCGTAGTAAAGAAATAAGTGCAGAGATTAACGCTGAAATTATCAAACACTAGTTTTTATTTCTAACCAAGTACCTTTTAACCCTGAAATAACAAATTGTTGAAAGGTACTTGATACAGTCACTTTAACCATGTGCTTGCTGAATAAACATTTTAGTGTATTTAATCTTAACGAAAGCTCTTCTAAATTCACTTTGTAACTTCAAACTTTTAAATCAATGAAGTTTAAGAAAATATTCCCAAATAATAAAGCCGATGCCAAACCCTAACATTGAGTAGAGAGTAATAATAAATAATACAAAACTAGCTTTATTTTTCTTTCTCAAAAAATTCATGTTAGCTACCTCGTGTCTAGATATGTACCATCATGAACAGATGCGATGTGTAATCATAGATACAGAGTTTTTTTAAAAAAATATAACAGATAAGATGATTGTTATAATTTACTCATTAATTAAGTTTTTCTTAAATTTTCAGAGAGGTAAGCAATAGTAATAATATGCTGTAGGGCAATTAAGACGATATTTATTTTTAAATTTTAATGACTTTTAGAGGCGAAATGATCGATAGTCATAAAGTATATTTTTTGAATTAATTAGAAATTATACATTCAGTAGGTCGTAATCTTGATAAAAAATCTAGGAATTTATTTATATATTGTGATGGGGAAGTTTGCCTAATTTAAAAGTTGACCTTTTGAGACTTAAATTTTAGAGGATAAATTGCTACCCTTGCGCGTGAAATTAAGGTGAGACTATGAAATTTATATTCCTCTTTATGAGCGCTATCACACTTCCATGTTATGCGGCATCAGAAACAATGGAGATTCACTATTGTCAGCTTGTGAAAAATGCTGCAAAAGGAGTGATGGATGCAAGACAGCATGATGTACCAGTGATTGAACTACAAGAGATTGCGAGTCATCTTGAAGAAGTAGAGGCAAAGCAGTTGTATCAACAGCTTATTGATACAGCATATTCTTCAAAGTTATTTGAAGATCCTTTGACTAAGACAAAAGCTGTCGAAGACTTTCAAACGGCATGGCATGAAAAATGTTTAATCAAAAGTTCTATAAGCTGAACTTACATGTAAATCGAACCTACTCATTGAGTAGGTTTTTTATTTCAACTAACTAAATAATTTAAAAAAATGCTGCATCGGATACTATAAAAATAGGTGTCGCATTCCACTATCTTTATAGCTCATTTAGCTTTTATGACATGATTATTAAACGGTTGTGCATCGCAAAATGTTTACAACAAATAAAAGGCTAATTATGTCTTCTAGTTATTAATAGTACTCATTATAGGCAAAATTTGTAGTTTGTTTTTACTCTTAATTTGATCTTAAGGCTGGAACTCTTAGATATGGGCGAATCAGTAAGTATGTTTGGAGAACATACAATGATAAGTCATGAAAGTTTATCTAAAAGTTTAAGTAAAGTTCCGGAAGTCACTTTGCTATTCTGGATCATTAAAATTGCTGCCACAACTTTGGGCGAGACAGCTGGAGATGCGCTATCTATGTCCCTGAACTTGGGGTATGTAATTAGTACAGCCATTTTCGCGGTGATATTTGCAGTTTTTGTTGGCTTGCAAATTAAAGCTAAGAAATATAATTCATTTTTTTATTGGGCGACTATTATTGCTACGACCACGCTCGGAACCACAATTGCCGATTTTGTTGACCGAACTTTAGGCGTGGGCTATGCAGGGGGTAGTTTAATATTACTTATTTTATTAGGCGTCTCTCTGTTTGTTTGGTATTTAAGTTGCGGCACAATTTCGGTAAAAAGCATTCAGTCTGCTAAAAGCGAAGCTTTTTATTGGTTAACTATTATGTTCTCTCAAACTTTAGGGACAGCATTAGGTGACTGGACTGCAGATACCCAAGGGTTGGGCTATACGAGCGCGGCTTTAATTTTTGGTACTTTATTATTGGTATTAGCAATTTGTTATTTTTATACCAAAATCTCAAGAACATTATTATTTTGGTTAGCCTTTGTTCTTACCAGACCCCTAGGTGCAGTATTGGGAGATTTCCTCGATAAACCCATTGCACATGGTGGGTTAGAGCTAAGTAGATTTAGCGCATCTTTCGTTTTGTTGGCTTTTATTGTGATTTGTTTAACTGTCTTTAAACCTAAAGCAGTACAGACAGCTCATTAAATTAACTCTTAAAAAAGACCGCATTACTCTGTTGGGTGATGTGGTTTTTTTATTTGGGGCTAGATTTCATCGATATTTAAGAGACTTTACGTGTTATCCACCAAAATAATAGCGCCAAACAACTAACACTTGCACCGAGTGTACATACGCCCAGCCATCCAGCATAAGCATAAGTAACAGTTGTGCTAATTGCACCTAGCCCACTTCCTACCGCGTAAAAGAGCATGTATAGCCCAACGAGCCGACTATGCGCTTCTGGATGAGTACGAAAAATCATACTCTGGTTGGTCACATGCAGAGCTTGTCCACCTAAATCTAACAGTACTATGCCAATTATGAGCGCCAAAAGTGAGTAGTCCATGAGCGAGAGTGGTACCCATGCGCTTAGCAATATTAAGAGTGCTATGGCGCTTGTACGTTGAGCATAACCGTGGTCAGCCCAGTGCCCAGCTCGTGCGGCAACTAATGCACCTACAGCCCCGACAAGCCCAAAAGCCCCAATTACAGTGTGCGAAAAACTATATGGTGGTGCACTTAACGGCAGTACCAACGCGCTCCAAAAAATATTAAACGCCGCGAACATGAGTAAAGCTAAAACACCGCGTACTTGTAGAGTTTTCTCTTGGCGAAGCAGTTTGAGCATTGATGTTAAAAGCTGTAGGTAGCGCATGTTAACTGGCTGAGTTTTTAAATGAGGAAGGCGTTTCCAAAGTGGCAACGCAAGGATGAGCATAAGTATTGCTGCGCAAAAGTACACACCACGCCAACCAGCAATATCGCTAATTCCTCCTGAAAATATTCGGGCAAGCAGTAAACCTATAAACACACCACTTTGTGCAGTACCTACTACATGTCCTTGCTCATGTGGGGCAGCAGTACTTGCAGCATAAGCAATTAGTCCTTGAGTCATGGCTGTGCCGAGTAAACCGACAGCAAGCATTCCTGCCAATAGAACACTTACAGAATGAGCAAAGGCAACCACGAGCAATGCGGATACTAAAGCCAGTAATTGTAGGGTCATTAATCGACGTCGATTTACAAGATCACCCAACGGTACTAGAAACAATAGGGCAAGAGCGCAGCCAATTTGTGTGGCTGTCACTACACCGCCTATTGAGGCATGGCTAACATTAAAGTCTTTAGCCAATATGTCGAGCAAAGGCTGCGCGTAATAGACATTTGCCACACTCGCACCACTGGCTATAGCAAACAGCAAAATTACGCCACGAGGCATGCTTGAAAGCGGTTTATCACTTTTGGCGTGTGAAGTAGAAGATGCAAGAGAAGCTTTCATGGCCTAAATCCATTTAATCTAGTTTTAAAATGCAACTAGTTGAATGTTAAGTCTACTAGTTTTAAAATGCAACTGGATGGCTTGTTACTGATTATTGATAAGGAAACTCAATGACGAACTCTACATTGTTAAAAGATGAGCCTTGTCCTGTTGCGCGCTGCGTCAACCTTATAGGAGACCGATGGTCACTGCTTATTGTGCGTGATGCTTTTGATGGAATGCGCCGTTTTAAAGATTTTCAGCAGAGCTTAGGAGTGGCTAGAAATATTCTTTCTGATCGACTGAAAAAGTTAGTAGATGCTGGTGTTCTTGAAATGCAAGATGCTTCTGATGGTACGGCTTATCAGGAGTATGTGTTGACTATTAAAGGAGAAAGTTTGTTTCCAGTAGTGGTAGCTTTACGACAATGGGGAGAGCATAACTTATTTGAAAGTGGTGAGCGTCATTCTCTATTAATTGATAAAAATACAGGTCAGCAAATTCCATTTATGGCACCCGTTGGACAAGATGGAAAAGTGCTCAGAGGTTCAGATACTCAAGTACAGAAAATTAAATGAAATATTGTTAATACTTTATTTTAGGCGTAAAAAAGCCCTTGCTCGAAAGCTAAGGGCTTAGTCATTCATTGATCTAGCAATGAACTATATAAGGCTCATCTCATACTAAGGCTAGTATATATGAAATTGAGTCAATAAAGAAGGTAGTAGTGTCTTTACAGTTATAAAAGGTTCTAACATAGATTTTGAGTACTAATAGCTAAAAACCACCTAATTTTCTCAAATTAAGTGGTTTAAATTTTGGAATATGGGCATAGGCTGGAACTTACTTCCAGCCAAACAATTAGCTGTTATTTAATGAGCTTAGTAAATTGTAGACTTCATCTGACAAGATCAATTTGGAAGCACCAATATTTTCTTCTAAATGAGCTACCGATGATGTGCCAGGAATTAATAAGATATTAGGCGATCGTTTTAATAGCCAAGCTAATGCGACTTGTTTCGGAGTTGCACTAAGATCATTTGCTATAGCAGATAATGTATCTGATTGAAAAGGTGTAAAACCACCTAGCGGAAAAAAGGGTACATAACAAATTCCTTTCTTAGCCAGTTGATCAATTAATACATCATCTTGACGATTGAACAGATTATATTGGTTTTGTACACAAGCAATATCTGTGATTTTCTCAGCTTCAATAATTTGAGCTTCTGTAACATTGCTTAATCCAATATGTTGAATTAAACCTTCTTCTTTTAATTTAGCTAGTACAACAACTACTTCCTCAATGGAACCTTCAGAAGGCATCATGGGGTTAAACATTGCTCGAAAGTTTACAACATCTAAAGTTTGTAGACCCAAATTACGCAAATTATCATGTACATCTTTTTCAATTTGTTCTGCAGAAAAAGCTGGTAGCCAAGAAGCATCTTCTCCTCGCTTTGCTCCAATTTTTGTGACAATGGTAAGATCATCTCGATAAGGATATAGAGCCTCTCGAATGATTTGATTGGTTATGTGAGGACCATAAAAATCGCTGGTATCGATATGATTAATACCTAACTCGATGGCGGTTTTTAGGACATTTATTGCAGCATTTTTATCTTTTGGTGGTCCAAATGCATGGTGACCTGCCAGTTGCATTGCACCATAGCCCATTCTATTTACAATTTTATTTCCAAGTTTGTATGTATCGGATAGATTTATAAGATCGGACATAAGTTTTCCTCAGACTTTACTTTCAATATTGTTAAAGATAAAGTTTATGAAGAATCCTTCACATTTAGAATTCGCATTTTATGTCTATAAATAAAACTGCTCTGAAGCCACGAAAATCACCAGTTCAGGCGCGTTCAACAGCAACAATAGAAGTTCTTCATGAAGCAACCATTCAGGTTTTACTCAAAGAAGGAATTGTAAAATGTAATACCACACGTATTGCTGAAAGAGCGGGTGTATCAGTTGGTAGTATTTACCAATACTATCCAAACCGAGATTCTTTATTAGCTGCAGTTTTGCAACGTCATCTTGATAGCGTTGCTGAAAAAATTGAAGAGCTTTGCCTGAAATATGAAAAGACTTCAATTAAGACCCTAATCTCAGCTTTAGTCGATGAAATAATCTTGGCAAAGTTGAGTAATCCTGAGGAATCAAAGGCGCTATATGCTATTTCAGGAGAAAGAGGGGGATTGGATCTTTCAAAGCGAATGAATGACCGTATGTTAGCTGCTATTTCAAATTTATTGGAGAGTGCTTCGGATATTGAGTTTGATGATAGTCAGATCGTCGCTGAGTTTGTTTTAGGTGCAATTATGGGATTAATAAGAAGAGTGCTTGAAAATCAGGTAACAGATAAAGTGGAGCAGGTATTAGAGTCTCATTTAAAATTAATGGTCGTTGCTTATTTACAACAAATTGGACATATAAAGAATTAAAAAATTTTAATCTGACAAATATAAAAGCTTTTTTTGTATGGAAAGAAGAGTGATAAAACCTCTCTAAATTTATACATAGCCAATAAAAAAACCACTTAATTCTTTCGAATTAAGTGGTTTTTGAATTTTGGAGCGGGAAACGAGACTCGAACTCGCGACCCTAACCTTGGCAAGGTTATAATAATTATTAAATAACAATAACTTGAAATTTAATGGAGCCGAAGTGGTGTCGAATAATTTTTTACAATTTTATATCTCTTTACTATATGATTTTATCAAAAATTAATCAGAAATTTAATATATGAAAAACTTCTTGATTTTTGCACTCTCAATAGTAGGAATTTTTTTATTATGCTTGGGTTTATCTTTTATTATTAAAAGAACAATTGGTCTAGATGGAGATTATTTATCTGCATTCGCAACAATAGTTGCCGCATTGGTAGCATTTTATCTTTTTAATGATTGGCGTGAACAACATCGTCTCCATAATTTAGAATCACTTAAATTTTCATTAAATCAGGGGTTTATAGAAATGGACTTGGCTTATAATGAGCTACGAATTTACTTATGTGATCCTGATACCCAAAAAAATATCAGTTTGAGTCAATATGCATTGATTAACAATAAGTTAGATCTAGCTATTGAATCATTTTGCTTAGACCTTTGTCATTACGAAAGAATCATAAAAGAATTAAATATAAATAAAGAAAAATTAAATGCTTTACCTATTGATGTTCAAGAAAAATCTTTAAATTTATATCAAATCCTTAACCCTGGATTTATGATTAACGATTTTTATAAAATGGTTGAAGAGTTACAACCAATTTTGATGTCTAGAACTATATATTCTGAATTTAAAGTATTGAAAATAAATGTTAATACAGATATTCAAAAAATTATTCTAGATTATTTAAAAAAATAAAGGTGCATAAGGCACCTTTTAATTTTTACGTCTCGACTGCCGTTGCTGCCTTTGTCTATTTAAATTTTCAAGGATAGGAATAACTTCATTTGGATCGTAAAGATGCTTGCCATCAGCCCCTTTATTGAATGGACGAAGCTCATCAATAATTAATTTTCGAGACAGGCTATAGCGATCCATTAACCATGCTGCTGTAACTGGAATGGTTGCTAAAGCTAAATAACTAAAATATCTTTTAATAATAAAAGTCGTTTCATGTAATAATCCAAATGTAATGATTAAAATAGTTGGAAATGGGAAAGGTATAATACAAATGAATAAATTAATGCTTACTTTATTGGTATTATTTTGTGGGGTGGCTCATGCAGAGTGCAAGACTGCTAATGTATATTCTGATATAGAGTGTTATGAGAAACAGTTAAAGACTGATAAAGCTAATATGAATAAAATTTACAGTAAATTAGCTTCAAACTTGGATAGTGAAGGGAAGGCCAGTTTGGAAAATTCCCAAAAAGCTTGGATTGATTATCGCACAAAGCAGTGTTCTGGATTAATGGGATATTATGGGTCTCAAGCAATGGGGGCAGGCTCTCGTTTAATTATTTTGAGTTGTGAAGCGGATAAAACAAAAGAGCGTCTTAATGAACTTAAAAATTTGGATCTTTAAAGTAGGTTCGAAAAATAGGAATTAACTCTGTGAATAAAATCTTAATAATATTAACTATGTTTATTTCAGTTCAAACTTTTGCTCATGAAAACCCAGATAGAATGGGTCAATGCTTTGTGGTTGATGGAAAGAATCTTACTAAACCTTGTATTGTATCTTCTGGTGGTGGTACTGGAGGATTGTATACAGCTTTAAGAATTGGCAAGCAAAACTTTTTAATTGAAGAATCTACTATGGATTCAGATAGTGATGAACGTCCAATATTCATGGGTAAAGATGATGATCATGTGGTGGATGCAGTTAATTATTATCGGGATGGTACAACCAAAAAATTGATTAAAAATTATAAAGATGATTCATGGTCATGTTATAGCCAAATTAAAGGCAAGCTAGACGCTTGTTACCGAATTCGTTAATTTTTCTGACTTTAAAACTATTTTGGTATTTCTTAAAAACTTGAGTAAGAGGGCTTATGAATCAAATTCTAGTATTATCCTTTTTATATTTTTAGCAGGTTGTAGCGATAAAGATCCAAACAGTAAGCCTATATATGGCAAGGAATATGGATTGCCTGCTAATTGTAGGGCTTATATTCAAGTTGCTATAAATCAGTGGAAAAAAGGAACATACGATACTGAAACTACAATGGATGCTATTGAGCGAAATTGTGGTGAAAATGGGGAGCTTTGGAACTATAAGCCCAAATAAAGTACCCTAAGATACTCTAGAGCTAATTTACTGTTATTTGTTTTATAATTGAGAAGCAATAAAAAAACCACCTAATTCTTTCGAATTAAGTGGTTTTTGAATTTTGGAGCGGGAAACGAGACTCGAACTCGCGACCCCAACCTTGGCAAGGTTATGCTCTACCAACTGAGCTATTCCCGCAATGTGAGCACATTATAGAGTGTTTCATTAAAGTGTCAACACTCTTGTGATCTAATTGAACGTTTAATCAGCACGACGCCAAACTGTACCTTGACGTGTATCTTCAAGTACCACACCTTGGTCGAGCAAAGACTGACGAATACCATCTGCTTTCGCAAAGTCTTTAGCTTTTTTCGCATCAACACGTTGTTGAATGAAATCTTCAATTTCAGCATCAGACAAAGCAAGCGCTTCTTGTCCAATATCTGATTTTAAGAAATCATCTACATTGTGTTGTACCAAACCTAAAATGTTGGTGAGGTGACGTAAAGTCGAATAAAGCACAGTTGCTTGGTCAGCTTGCTCTTCTTTTACGGCACGGTTTAACTCTTTGTTGAGTTCAAACAATACTGCCATTGCTTCAGCCGTATTGAAATCGTCACACATTGCGTTGTTAAAGCGTTCAATAAAACTTTGATCAAGCGTTTCAGTTGTCTTTTGACCATATACTTGTTGATAAGCTTTAAATGAATGATAGAAACGAGTTAAAGAAGTTTTTGCTTCTTTTAGCGCTACATCAGAGAAGTTCACAGGGCTACGGTAGTGTGAAGACACAATAAAGTAGCGAATCACTTCAGGGTGGAACTTCTCCATTACATCACGAATCGTGAAGAAGTTGCCTAAAGACTTAGACATCTTTTCACCATCAACGTTAATAAAGCCAACATGCATCCAGTAGTTCACATATTGCTCACCAGTTGAAGCTTCACTTTGAGCAATTTCATTTTCATGGTGTGGGAACATTAAATCAGAACCACCACCATGAATGTCAAAGTGATTGCCTAAGCAGCAAGTCGACATTGCAGAACATTCGATGTGCCAACCCGGACGACCATTACCCCAAGGAGATGCCCAAGATGGTTCGTTTTCTTTTGCATGTTTCCAAAGTACAAAGTCAAAAGGGTGTTTCTTCTCAACTTCTACATCGACACGTTCACTTGCACCAGCTTGCATATCATCTAGCTTACGGCCAGAGAGGCGACCATATTTTTCAAATTTGGTCACTTCAAAATAAACATCGCCGTTTGAAGCTGGGTAAGCAGCGCCTTTATTGACTAAATTGCCAATCATATTTTGCATCTGATCGATATATTCAGTCGCTTTCGGTGCTTCATCGGGTGCAGCACAACCTAAATTGGCTGCATCTTCATTCATAGCATCGATGAAACGAGTGGTGAGCTGTTGGATGGTTTCACCATTTTCTTGAGCACGTTTGATGATTTTGTCGTCAATATCAGTAATATTGCGAATGTAGCGAACATTCCACCCTTGACTACGTAAGAAACGAATAATGTAGTCAAATGCAACCATAACTCGAGCGTGCCCGATATGACAGTAGTCGTAAACGGTCATACCGCAGACGTACATATCGATGTGACCTTCTTTGCGAGGTACAAATTCAACTTTTTTTCGTTGCTCAGAGTTATATAAAACAAATGGTTGCATAAGGGTTTTCAAACACTCAACAAAAATAGTGTTACATCATAACTTATGCATCATTTTTAAAAAAGTTTTATGCATTAATTTTATAAGCTTGTGAAATCTTATACATTTAAAAACGTGTAACTGATTGAGTTATGCTAGAATGCCCCCAAATCTTTTGATTAAAATCACCGATCTCAATAGAGAGATCAGATCAATTATTTTGAGTCACACTCGTATGCCTAATCCTACAGATTTCCAAAGCAGTGCATTAGCTACATTGCGCATTGAGCAACAAGCCATAGATGTATTAGCAACACAAATTGATGACCGTTTTAACCGTGCTTGCGAAGTACTGTTGCAGTGTAAAGGTCGTGTTGTGATTACAGGTATGGGTAAATCTGGGCATATTGGTCGAAAAATGGCGGCGACATTTGCCTCTACAGGGACGCCATCTTTCTTTATGCATCCTGGTGAAGCAGGCCATGGCGATTTAGGTATGCTGGTTCGTGGCGATGTGCTTATTGCAATTTCCAACTCTGGAAAAAGCGATGAAATCATGATGCTCATGCCACTGATTAAACATCTTGGCGTACCTATGATTACGATTAGCCGTACTGATAAAGGCCCAATGCCACAAAATGCTGATATTGCTTTAACTTTAGGTGAGTCTGATGAAGCTTGTCCTTTAGGTTTGGCACCTACATCAAGTACGACGGCAACACTAGTGTTAGGTGATGCTTTGGCCGTTGCATTACTTGAAGCACGTGGTTTTACTGCTGATGATTTTGCTCGTTCGCATCCAGCAGGCGCATTGGGTAAGCGTTTACTTTTACATGTAAAACATTTAATGCATACAGGCGATGAACTACCAAAAGTTTCGCCAGAAACCCCAATGAATCAAGTGCTTTATGAAATTTCGAATAAGCGTTTGGGTTTAACGACGATTGTTGATGAACAAGATCATTTGCTCGGTATTTTTACAGATGGGGACTTACGTCGCCTCATTGATAAACAGCAAGGTTTTGATGTGAATTTACCTGTTTCTGATGTGATGACAAAAAAACCGTCAACTATTTCTCAAGAAGCACGTGCTGTAGAAGCGTTACAACAGCTTAACCAGAAAAAAATTAGTCAGTTTGTGGTGGTCGATGACCAAAACAAAGTGATTGGTGTAATTAGTATGCATGACCTTATTCAGGCAGGGGTGAATTAATTCATGGCATCGTATGCATTGTTAGAACAAGCACGTCATTTACAGGCATTGGTTCTGGATGTTGATGGTATCTTGAGCGATGGCTTTGTTACATTAACCAATACGGGTGATGAAATTAAATCATTCGATATTCGTGATGGTTTAGGCATGAAACTTGTTCAAAAAGCAGGTATGAAAGTCATTATCATTACTGGTCGAAAAAGTAATATCGTTGACAAACGCATGTCTGATTTGGGTGTAGACCTTGTTTTTCAGGGTCGTGAAGACAAAGGCTCAGCACTTCGCGAAGCTTGTGCACAGTTTAATATTTTGCCTTCTGATTGCTTGTATATGGGCGATGATTGGCCTGATCTTTCGGCTTTTTCGATTGCCGGAATGAACGTTACTGTGCCAAATGGACATGAAGAAGTACGTCGCCGTGCACACTTGGTTACCCAAGCGATGGGTGGTCGTGGAGCTGTACGTGAAGTCTGTGATATGTTGCTGATCGCAAAAGGCATTTACCAAGAACTTCTTGAAAAATATCTTGCAGTACCGCATTAATAACAAGATTACTTAAAAAGGTAGGCTATTCCTGCTCATGGATACCAGAGTTTTATATATTGTTGCTGTAGTGGTTGCTGCTGTAAGTGGTGGTTACTACTACTATAGTGGCAAGGCAAAAAAACTGGACATTGGTTCGGCGAAGAATATGACTTATTCGGCGCAGGGCGTCCATTTGACTCAAACTGATGACAAAGGCAATTTGTATGTTCGTGCTGAAGTTCGTCAGCTTGAACAGGATATGCAACAAAAAACGTCGAAGTTGGATCAACTTAATGCCTCTATGTATAAATTAGGTAAAGTTGATGCAACATTCTTTGCTAAACAAGCTTATGGCTATGATGATAATCAAAAGGTTGTCTTATCGGGTGATGTGGTTGCAACTAAGATTGCACCTCAAGGAACAATTGAGTTTCAAACCGATCAGTTAACTGCCTATCCAAAAAACAGAGATATTGAAACAAATCATCAAGTGATTGTTCAGTCTCCACAAGGCGAGTTTGTGAGTAAAGGATTAAAAGGCAATTTGAATAACGGTCAGTACGAATTTTTTAATATTCGAGGAAAGTATGCACCAAAGTCTTAATTTAAAACGTTCTTCAGCTTTCCTAAAACAAGCTGCGGTAATTACATTCGTTGCTTTAACATCTGCTTCGACGTTTGCTTTGCCGTCTGACCGTAATCAACAAATTTCATTGGTTGCAGACCGCGCAACATATAATGAAAAAACTGGTTTGACGACTTATACCGGTAATGTTGTGATTGAGCAAGGTACGATGAAGCTACAAGCAGATTCGATTGTTGCTAATCTTAACTCGAAACGTGAAATTCAGGTTATCACTGCAAAGGGTAGACCTGCTAAGTTTCAGCAGCAAGTGAACGCGAATAAAGGCTTAGCGCGTGGTGAGGGTCAGACCATTGTTTATAATGCTGATACTGGCATTATTACTTTGTCTGGTGGTGCATATTTATATCAAGATGGTTCAAGTATTCGTGGTAACTCTCTGAAATATAGTATGAATAAAGGTGATGTCGAAGCTCAAGGCTCTTCTTCAAACCGTGTACAAATTATTATTCCACCGTCAAGTTCAAAAAGTTTCCCAGGAGCGCGTGACTAATGCAGCAAGCTCTTCAACAACCGCAAACTTTGTGTATTAAGCACTTAGCAAAAAACTATAGTAAGCGTTGGGTAGTTAAAGACGTCTCTTTTAGTATGCAAAGTGGACAGATTGTTGGTTTGCTTGGTCCTAATGGTGCTGGTAAAACGACGAGCTTCTATATGGTCGTTGGACTGGTACGCATGGATAAAGGCGAGATCCATCTTGACGACTTAGATATGTCCGATTTGGCGATGCATGAGCGTGCACGTAAAGGTATTGGTTATTTACCTCAAGAAGCCTCTATTTTTAGAAAACTGACAATTGCTGAAAATATTATGTCGATCTTAGAGACGCGTAAAGATTTGAATAAACAGCAACGTCAACAACGTCTTCATGAGTTATTGAATGACTTTAAAATTAGTCATATTAAAGATTCATTAGGAATGAGTGTATCGGGTGGTGAACGTCGCCGTGCAGAGATTGCGCGTGCTTTGGCAGCAGACCCTAAATTTATGCTTTTAGATGAACCATTTGCGGGTGTCGATCCAATTTCAGTCGGTGATATCAAAGACATTATCCAGACCTTAAAAGATCGTGGCATTGGCGTACTCATTACAGATCATAACGTTCGTGAAACTTTAGCAATCTGTGAGCGTGCATATATCGTGAGTGAAGGCTCAGTGATTGCAGAAGGTACGCCACAAGAGATTTTAGACGATGAACAAGTTCGTAAAGTCTATTTGGGTGATGATTTTACAGTTTAGTTAAAGCCACTAATCTGTTTGGTTAAAAAGAGGTCAAGGCCTCTTTTTTCATTTTTGGAGGTTTTGTAAATAAAAACAATAATATATACCACTCATTTAATAAAAAAATAATGTGTGATTTATTCGGCCAATTATGCTGTTTTAACTAAAAAACTCTGTAGAATGGAGATGCTTTTAAACGATAACAAACAACATCAACAAGATAAGCATGATTGGATATAACCAGAAAAGAAAGAAAGGGAAATGTAGAAAGCAAGCTTTCCTGAAAGGGCTAATGCTTTTAAGTTCACTACATGTACCTGTCGTGATATACGCTGCTAAACCAAGTGAGCAATATCACACCTTGAAAGATAACTTGTCACAACTTTTTGTCCCGAAAAGTAGTGATGATTTTAAAGTAGCCAAGATGCAAGAGCTTAGTAATTTTAAGCTAGATCGTTCTATTGTGCAGGAATTTCCAACTGTTCAACTTAATGACAATTCGGCTTCATCTTTTAACGCCTTGCCCTCTAAAAAACTGACACTGCAAGATGCAGTAAAAATTGCGATTCAGCGTAGTCCGGATATTTCACAATCTATTGCAACTTTAGCAGGTCAAAATTCAGGTGTTGACGTTGCTAAAGCTGGTTACTATCCTCAGCTTGCCGGAGGCGTCTCAACTGGTGACTTGACCACTGGAGAACGAGGAAGGCAGTTACTCACTTTAACTGCCACTCAAATGCTTTTTGATTTTGGTAAAATCAAATCAGGTGTAAGCGTTGAACAAGCTAAAGTTCAGGTGGAACAAGCAAACGTTCTGGTCAGCGTAGATACCCTTGCGCTTGATGTTGCGCAGACTATCGTCAATATTCAGCGTTATCTGCAACTTAATAAAATTGCTGAGCAGCAAATTGCAGGTATTCAAAGAATTCAAGATATTGCTAACCTGCGTGCAAATGCGGGTGTCGCGAGTCAAGCTGACCCAATTCAGGCACAGTCATACTTACAAGCTGCACAGTCAACTTTAATTGCCCAACAATCATTGTTACGTCAGTATCAACAGCATTTAAGAACATTATTGGGTGCTGATGTTACTCGTACAGGTTGGATTATTTCTGATGATTTAGTGAAGCAATCTGACCTATATGGTGAGCCTGAGTTTAATACTATTCCTAAAATGATTGCCGCACAGGCAAGTGTTGAGGTTGCCAAAGCGCAAAAAGAACAAACCCGTTTAACTCGCTATCCGACCTTAGCTGTGAAAGGCTCAGTTAGTCAGGCCATTAATGGTAAAAATCCAAATAACGATAAAGATAACGGTTTATATAGCTCAGTCATGCTAGAAGCAACGAGTCAGTTTTATCAAGGTGGGGCAACCGCTTCACAGGTAAAAATGGCAAGTTACGCTGAAGAAGCTGCGAAAGCTAAAGTAAATTCAGTATATATGGATGTGCTGGATCAAATTCGAACCAGTCGCGAACAGATTGAGAATAAACAGCGTCAAATGCAGGTTTTGGTAAGTCGCCAAGCAACCACGGTTCGTACACGTGAACTTTACCAAGAACAATACAAGCTTGGTACTCGTTCACTGGTCGATTTATTAAATGCCGAACAAGCCATTCACAGTGCCAACTCAGAACTCGAATCAGCACGCTATGACATTTATAACAGCATTGTTCAGTACATTGAAGCAACAGGACGTTCCCGCCAAGCCTACGGCTTAAATAATATTTCAATTCAGGGGTTCGAAGTACAACCATGATGACAAAAATAAATTACCAGCCTTGGTTACAGGCGGTCTTAACTATTGCCAAACATTACCGTATAGAACCGTCAGAAGAAAGAATTCGCTTACAACTTGATTGGAACCAAAACCAGAATCTTGATGACATCTTGCAGTTAATGACGCGTCAGGTCGGTTTAAATCTTCGTAAGGCACCATTCTCGTTAGACTTATTAAACCCATGGCGTTTACCAGTTATGGTGGAGTTTAATGATGGACAAGTCGGGGTTATCGATAAGGCAGATACGCAAGGAAATGTCAGTATTCAGTTCAGTGGAGATCAAGGTCTTTCTCAGAACTTATCTTTAGAAGCACTGAAAACGACACTTAAAAATGTCTATATCTTGCGCCCTGAAATGTCTATTCCAGATGCGCGTATTGATGAATATATCAAGCCATACGAAGCAAACTGGTTCTGGTCAATTGTTTTAAGAGACTGGAAGCGTTACATCGATATTATGTTTGCCTCTTTAATTGCCAATATTTTGGCACTGGCAACCATTATTTTCTCAATGCAGGTCTATGACCGTGTTGTACCATCACAGTCGATTCCGACCTTGTGGGTTTTGGCAGGTGGTGTACTGATTGCAGCTCTTTTTGAGTTTACCTTACGAGTTTCAAGGGTTTACTTATCCGATATTATCGGTAAACGTGCTGACTTACGTGTTTCGGATCGTGTGTTTGGCCACGCCCTAAGAATTAAAAATAAGGAACGTTCAAAATCTACAGGTAGTTTTATTTCCCAGATTCGTGAACTTGAAGGTGTTCGTGAACTGGTGACGTCAACCACCATTAGTGCAATTGCAGATTTTCCATTCTTTTTCTTATTCATTACTATTTTTGCCATTATTGGTGGCAAATTATTTTGGGTAATGTTGCTTGTTGTTCCTCTCATGATTTTGCCGGGTATTTTGGTACAGAAGAAGCTGGCACAACTGGCACAAGAGGGTATGAGAGAATCTTCAATCCGTAACGCAATTCTTGTTGAAGCTGTGCAAGGTATTGAAGACATTAAACTATTACGCGCTGAGTCACGTTTCCAAAACCAGTGGAACCACATGAACGAGGTTTCAGCCGATATTGGTATGAAACAGCGTAAAATTGTGGGTACCTTGATGGCTTGGACCCAAATGATTCAAGGTCTAACCTATGCCATTGTGGTTTTAGTTGGCTGTTTTGCCGTGATGGATGGTGAAATGACCACAGGTGCGTTAGTGGCATGTTCAATTTTATCTTCACGTATGCTGGGGCCGATTGCCCAAATTACAGGGGTATTAGGACGTTTACAGCAAGCGAAAGTTGCCAAACAAAGTTTAGATGAACTCATGCAACGTTCGATCGATCAGGCTGATCGCTCTCATTTAGTACATAAGGCTGTCTTAAACGGAAATTATGAATTAAAAAATTTATTGTTCCAATACACTGACGATGACACAAAACCAAGTATTGCGATTCGCCATTTGCAGATCCGTGCGGGTGAAAAAATTGCAATCTTAGGTCGTAATGGTGCAGGTAAGTCGACCTTGCTTCAACTTTTATCTGGTATGCAGGTTCCAGTTCAAGGCGCTGTGCATTTAGATGGTCTAGATCTTTCTTTAATTGACCCATCTGATGTGCGTCGTGATATGGGCTTACTTAACCAGAGTGCTCATTTATTTTACGGTACGATTCGTGAAAATCTAACCTTAGGCGCACCGCTTGCAACGGATGAAGACATCCTTCGTGCATTGGTTGTGACAGGGGCACTTCCTTTTGTTCAAGAGAAAAAAGAAGGACTTGATCACCTCATTTTAGAAGGTGGCGTTGGTTTCTCTGGTGGTCAAAGACAAGCCTTATTGCTTGCACGTTTATTAATCCGTCAACCTAATATTCTCTTACTTGATGAACCAACAGCAGCGATTGATGATGTGGCAGAGAAGCAACTGATTGATCACCTTAAAGGGTGGTTGGCACATCGAACATTGGTTGTGGCAACACACCGTCGCGCTGTTTTAGAACTGGTCGATCGTATTATTGTCGTGAATGAGGGCAAGATCGTGATGGATGGACCAAGAGATCAAGTACTTAATCAATCATTAGCCCAACAAAAACAAGTAAGCCAAGGGGGATAATTCATGAGCGAACCACAACAAGAACTCACCCGTTCAATGAATGTATCTTATACTGAACCACCATTACCACGTGCCAGTTTAGTGATTTGGATTGTAGGTATTGGACTCATTAGTTTGTTTGTTTGTTTGGGCATGGTTTTTTCAGTTAGAAGAAGTGTCAACAGGTACAGGTAAAGTGATTCCATCATCTAAAGAACAGGTGATTCAATCATTAGAAGGCGGTATTTTAACTAAACTGAATGTGCAAGAAGGCGACATTGTTCAAAAAGGTGAAATTCTTGCTCAATTAGACCCAACGCGTTTTGCGTCAAATGTGGGTGAGTCTAGATCTTTATTAATTGCAGCTCAGGCCACATCAGCGCGTTTACGTGCAGAAGTGAATGGCACACCGTTAGTCTTCCCTGAAATCGTTGCAAAAGACCCTAAACTTGTTCATGAAGAAACAGCGTTGTATGAATCTCGTAGAGCTGATCTTGAACAGACATTGTCAGGTTTAAGACAAGCTTTGAAATTGGTTCAGCAAGAGCTGGCAATGACAGAGCCGCTAGTTGCGAAAGGCGCAGCGAGTGAAGTTGAGGTTTTACGTTTACGTCGTGAAGCAAATGATTTGCAAAATAAAATGAACGATGCACGTAACCAGTATTATGTGAAGGCTCGTGAAGAGTTATCTAAAGCCAATACAGATAGCCAAACTCAACAACAAATCGTACTAGGACGTAGTGACAGTTTAGATCGTGCTGTATTTAGAGCGCCTGTACGAGGTGTTGTAAAAGAAATTACTGTGACAACGCATGGTGGTGTTATCCCGCAAAATGGTAAGTTAATGACAATTGTTCCAATTGATGAACAATTGCTTATTGAAGCGCGTATTTTGCCACGTGACATTGCATTTATTCGTCCGGGTCAAGAAGCTTTGGTGAAGATCACAGCTTATGACTATTCAATTTATGGCGGTTTAAAAGGTAAAGTTACAGTTATTTCTCCAGACACGATTCGTGATGAAGTTAAACAAGATCAGTTCTACTATCGTGTTTATATCCGCACTGATACAGATAAGCTCTACAACAAACAAGGTAAAGCTTTTGGTATTACACCGGGTATGGTGGCAACTGTAGATATTCGTACTGGTGAGAAAACTGTAATGGATTACTTGTTGAAACCGTTTAATAAAGCGAAAGAAGCATTACGAGAAAGATAATAGTAAAAGCCCCGAAATTCGGGGCTTTTTTATGGGTTTGCTTCTATTAAATTCACGCTATAATTTGATTTTTATTATGCTTTATTTATTTTATGGCTTTTACGATTGCGTCACTTGTTACATTTGAAGAAGAAATTAAAAAAAGTAGATTTCAGGCGATTGCTGCGCCAGTAGAAAATGAGCAACAAGTAAAAGAATTTTTAGAACTCAATAAAGATATATCGACCACACATCAATGTTGGGCGTGGAAAATTGGACATAACGTCCGCTTTAATGATGATGGCGAGCCATCTGGTACGGCAGGGCGGCCAATCTTGGCGACTATTGAAGGTAACGACTTAACTAACATCATCGTGATGGTGAACCGCTGGTATGGTGGCATAAAACTTGGAACTGGTGGTTTAGTACGGGCTTATGGTGGTTGTGCAGGGCAATCCTTATTGTTAGCTGAACGAATTGAACTCATTGCAAAGAAAACCATTCACTTTTCTTGTCATTTTAATGAATGGGCTATTTTTCAATATGAACTTTCACAACATCAAATAGAATACCAAGAAACTTATACCGCAACAGGTGTAGATATTGAAGCTAGACTACAAGTCCACCAAATTGAACCACTTGCTTTGAAACTTCGCGACGTTACGCGTGGCCGTGAAGAATTAAAAGTTGAGGAGGAATTAACTGATGACTGACTCCTTACTCAAGTACCGTGAGCAACATAAACACCGTTTAAATTATATGCCGTGGTTATATTGGACACTAAAACCTAAAAACCGTGCATGGGCTGAAGAGTGGCAAAAAGAATATCAGGCTTATTTAATGGACATGGAGACAGTCGAGATTGGTGAGAACTGTTTTATTTCACCTTTAGCTCATATTTTTGCCGAGCCTGGTCGAAAAATTAAGATTGGTGATAATTGCTTTATTGCAGCCGACTGTAGTTTGCATGGACCGCTTGAGATTGGTAACGAAGTCGCAATTAACCATCATTGTATTTTAGATGGTGGGCGAGCTGGCATCAAATTACATGACCAAGTTCGTATAGCTGCTTATTGCCATCTCTATGCATTTGATCATGGTATGCAATTAGACCGTCCACTTTACCAACAGCCTGTCACTTCTAAAGGAATTGAAATTGAGCAAGATGTTTGGTTAGGTGCACATGTAGGAATAAAAGACGGTATTAAAATTGGAAAACATGCTGTTATTGGTATGAATAGTATGGTGACTAAGGATGTCGAACCCTATCATATTGTGGGGGGAAACCCAGCGAAATTTATTCGCTTAAGAGAGTAATACAGTCTTAAGAGTGTAATAAAATGTTTGATCTTTAAACAAAAAAGTGGATTTTAATACATAAACCTTAACATACAGATTTTTATCTATGTTAAGTTAAAGCTAAGTTATAGAAAAATCTCCAAGGCAAATAGACCTGAAGAAGAGAGGCAAACAATGAACCGTGTTATTGCGTGTATTGACTCATCACCTTGTATTAATGCTATTGCAGATGCAGCAGCGTGGGTTGCAAAAGCAACTGGACGAGAGCTTGTATTATTACAAATTCTAGATTACTACCCAGCAAGTTATCACCTTGGTGAGATTAGTGGGGTAATCGGCTTTGAAAGCAATGCGATGTTGCTTAAAGAGTTAGCTGAATTAGAGCAAAAACAAAGTGAACTCGCTTTAGATTACAGCAATAATTTACTCAGACATATTTCTGACTTAATTAAAGAAAAACACGGCATTACATGCTCAAAAATTCAAGAAAAGGGTGATTTTTTAGAGCAAAGCTTTAATCTCCTCGATGAAAATGACATTGTTATTTTAGGTCGAGTTGGCGAAAGAGCAGCTGAAAAGCACAAACCTATTGGTAGTAATGTTGAAAATTTCATTCGCGGCGCGAATTGTACAGTGTTGACCATTGGTGAAAACTTTAAAGTGCCAACACGTTTTATTTTCGCCTATGAATATTCACCAACATGTCAAAAGATGATGCGCCGTATTGCCCAAAGTGATCTATTACGGACTTTACAATGCCATTTAGTGTATGTGGGTGATCATCCTGAAATATTAAATGAACCTGAGCACTATCTTAAACAAGCTGGTCTAGAGGTTGTCACCGTTTACCGATATGGTGATGTAGCTCAGAATATTCTTGAATATCAACAAGAGCATGGTATTCAAATTATTGTGCTTGGTGCATTTAGTCATAGCAAGATTCATCAGTTCTTCTTGGGCAGTATCGCAACCACTATATTCCGAAATGCAACTGTGCCTTTACTTGTGGCTAAATGATGAGATTTGCATATAGTTATCCGCAAATGTTGTGGATAACTATATGGAAAAGCGAGAGTAATAAAAGTAATCTATTGATTATAAATAATAAAATAAAAAAGATGATTTTTTGATCATTATTTCACAATCGCTATAGCGAAACCATCATGACCTTTTGAGCCAACCGTTTGTAAAGCTGTGCAAGACAGAATTTGCGGATGATTTTCGAGGGCTTTAAAAGTTTCGCGAATACCTTCAATACTCGGTTTTTTGTTTTCAGGATTTAAAATATCGCCACCACGGATGACATTGTCTAGCACAATAATTGTGCCTGATTTTGAAAACTTTAAGCTGAGTTCCAAATATTCAGGATAACCCTGTTTATCGGCATCAATAAATATAAAATCGAAAGGTTGAATTGACTGTGGGTCAATTGCTGAAAGAATATCGGCAGCACGGCCTGCTTTTAGCTCAACTTTTACAGGAAGATTCGCATGGTCGATATTTTTTTGAGCCATTTCTGCATGAGTATCACGGCCTTCAATAGTCAGTAAATAACCATCTTCAGGTAGGGCACGTCCTAGCCAAATGGTACTGTAGGCTGCAAAAGTTCCAATTTCTAAAACACGCTTGCAATTATTCATCTGAATAAGCATTTGCAAGAACATCCCTTGGTTTGGAGCAACTGCAAGATGATTTGAAAAGCCATGTTCGTCGGTATTTTTTAATGCAAAGTCGAGTCGAGGATCTTCTGGAATTAAATGTGAGTCGATATATTCGTCAATGTCTGTCCACAACTGCTGCATAGTCAAATTTACCTGTATGTTGATAGGCGTATTTTAAACGTTTATGACTAGAGTGCAAAAATCTTCGGATTAAGAAATTTTGGTTGATTATGGAATGTACAAATTCGTAATTAATTTCAGTGTTTTTCTTACTAGGTTATATAAATGAGAACAACAAAAACCCCCTTAAACTGAAGCGCGCAAGGGGATTTATATTTTAGAAATTACACATTGAAGTATTACGGGTTAAGTCAGGCCCCCAAGTACGATAGCCTTGAGTATCAATATGGATTTGTCCTGAACTATATAAACCAATACCTAGGTTTAAACTTTGGCCATGTTGAGCCCAGAACTGACACAATTTAAACTTTGTATTTTCAATAAATGCGTAGTCTTGTGGCTGTGGAATTTCTGGTCCAATACGAAAATCGATGGCTGAGTTAAACAAATGCTTAGACGAACTTGCACCACCAGCACACTGATTTAAAGGTAAATCACGATACACCGAGGTTACTTCAAAGTCAGTTAGAACTTTTGCCGCAATTAAATATTTAAAGACACGTAAGGTCGATAAAGAATTATTCCAAAGTTCGCGGTTTGGTACAGCATATTCCGAGCTGCCGCACTTTTGCCAATCACGCGCTGATCTTAATAATTCAAAGCTTGGTACGATGCCTGCAACATTGTTACGCGCTAGAAATTTTTCATATTCTCGTACACGCTCATAATGATCGCCAGTATTTAACCAGGCACGATAAGAAGCAGGCTCAACTTTAGGTGGAATAGGACGTTCGATAATAACGCGCTCTTGAGGAATAAAAATGCGTTTACCGTTTGGAGAGGTTTTGCCTGTTGTTGTGTGTTGGGGAGAGCTGACGCAACCTACCATAATCGCTGGGATTATGCATAAGGGCAACATACTCTGCAAAAACTTCCGCATAAGAAAAATCAAAAGCTTAATAAATATTGCGCTTATTTTAATGCAAAACAGTGCACAAATTACGAGGAATTTGCAATGAAATGTTTGAATAGGGTATAAAAAAGATCAGCAGTTGCTGATCTTTTTTGAAATTATTTTTCTAGATACTGTAACTTATCTGGTTTGCCGTTCCATTCTTCACGGTCAGCAGGTTGGTCACCAATTTGTGTAATGTTAGGCCACTTTTGAGAAAGATCTGCATTTAATTCAATAAATACTTCCTGACCTTCTGGTAACTCATCTTCAGAGAAAATTGCATTTGCAGGGCATTCTGGTTCACACAATGCACAGTCAATACATTCATCCGGATTAATCACTAGGAAATTCGGACCTTCGTAAAAACAGTCTACAGGACAAACTTCTACGCAATCTTGGTATTTACATTTAATACAATTTTCAGTGACAACAAAGGTCATGGCGACAGCTACCTAAAAAATATGGTTTCATTTCGAATAGCTTATTTTAGGCAAAAAAGGGGTAAACAAACAATTGCTTTTATTGATATTGTTTATTTATACATATGAAGATAAGTTAATACATTGATATTTAAAACAATGTTGTGAGCTTGAGAATAGCCAAATTGTAAAATTAAGATAATAATATGTTTTAAAAAACAACAGTTTGAATAAATTTTTGCATATAGTTGCAAATGTCATTTAGGTCAAGGTATCTATTTGATTAGATACCTTAAACACAACTTTTAGTTTTAAATTTTGCTTTTATACCGAACTGATACCCAAAAAAACTTTAAATATTGAGATTTAAAGTAGGCAAAGCAAATGAATATCTTCTGGTTCAAGCTCCCATAAGTGCTGATCTGGATGTCCTAATACTACTGCGCCATGCTTGATATAAAAGTCGACAGTACGTTTACTCGGTGTAGCTGAAATATAAAGTTGCAGCGCGCCCAGTTGCTTAGCTGACTCTTTGGCTGTCTGCATGAGTTTTGTACCAACACCTTGACCTTGCTGGTCTGCATCGACATAAAAGTATTGCAGTAATTTTGCATCTGGATAATCAGCAATGTGTTGATTCGACACGACACTAATGCCAACTAATTTTTCAGATGTATTAAAAGCACCTACAAATGAAGCACCTTGTTGATAGAGTTCTTTTAACTTCGGTGGGTCATTTTCTAAATGATATGCATCCCAGTTTTCAACATCGTAAAAACAATCTGTTAATTCGAGTTGTTCTTGTTTTTGTATATAGAGTTGGGTAATGAGTTCACGTCGACTAATGTGTTGCCAAATTAAATCGATCTCTGTGTATTGTAGTGGCCTTAAGAAAATAGAAATTTTATTCTCCTTAAAGTAAGAGCAAACATGCCCATAGACATGTTTGCTCAATCAATGATTATGATTTAAGTGCAGCTTTTAGTTCATAAAGTTGTTCAAGTGCTTGGCGAGGTGTCAAGTTATCGACTTCAATTTGCTTAAGCAAATCTAGGGCAGGTGAAGGCACTTCAATTTCAATCACTTTCTCTATGACTTGCGTACTTGATTTAGCATTTGTATCTAAAGTTGCAAACAAATCATCTTGAACACTAGTTTGTAAGTGTTGCTGTTGTTGCTTTTCTAAAATGCGTAAACGTTTTTGAGCTTCTTTAATGACATTGGCAGGAATACCAGCTAATTTCGCAACTTGTAAACCATGACTTTGACTTGCAGGGCCTTGTTGAACTTTGTGCAATAAAATCAGGTTGCCGTTAAGCTCTTGCGCCGTCACATGATAGTTATCGATACCTGCTTCACTACCTAACTCAGTCAATTCGAAATAGTGCGTGGCAAATAGACATAAGCATTTTACGCGCTTGGTTAAATCAACCACACAGGCCCATGCCAAAGAAAGTCCATCGTAGGTACTGGTACCACGGCCAACTTCATCCATTAACACCAAAGACTGATTGGTTGCATGGTGCAAGATTTGTGAAGTTTCAGTCATCTCGACCATAAATGTTGATTTACCTGTCGACAAATCATCGGCTGAACCAATACGTGTGAAAATACGGTCAATTGGGCCAAGCTTGGCAGCTCGTGCAGGAACATAACTACCGCAGTAAGCAAGTAAACTGATTAATGCAGTTTGACGCATAAAAGTAGATTTACCGCCCATGTTTGGACCAGTAATAATTGCCATGCGGTGCTGAGCATCAAGGAAAGTATCATTTGGTGTAAATGGTGCTTTGTTTAATGCTTCAACAACAGGATGACGACCACCTTGAATCTTAATACCGGTTTCTGGGGTAAATTCAGGACGCGCCCAATTGTTTAAACGTGCTTGATAAGCAAAGTTTGCAATTACATCAATGTGCGCAATTGCCGAACTCATCATTTGTAGGTGAGCAATATTTTCACGGAGGTTTTCAAGTAAAGCTTCAAATAATGCTTTTTCACGCGCTAATGCACGAGATTCACTTGATAAAACTTTATCTTCAAAGCTTTTTAGCTCAGGTGTGATGTAACGCTCGGCATTCTTTAAAGTTTGACGGCGAATATAGTCGGCAGGGGCTTGTTCAGCTTGAGCACGCGTAAGCTCAATGTAGTAGCCGCTTACACGGTTATAGCCGATTTTTAAGGTGTTAATGCCCGTGCGTTCACGCTCTTTTATTTCTAAATCAATCAGGAATTGACCTGCATGATCACGAATTTTACGCAGTTCATCGAGTTCCGCATCATATCCTTCTGCAATTACATTGCCATCACGAAGTAATACAGGTGGGTTTTCAACAATGGCTGCCATCAAGTGTTGATGAAGCGATTTAAAGTCACCAAGCTCTTGATCGAGTTGAATTAATAACTTGGATTTTTTTGATTGAATAACAGGCGTTAAAGCATTTCTTAAAAATGGAATTTGTGCGCAAGCATGACGAAGCTGAACTAAATCGCGTGGTCGAGCACTACCAAGCGCAACACGGCTAAGAACACGTTCGATATCGCCAATTTCTTTAAGCACTAAACGAACTGGAGTTTCGTGATAGCCTTGAATGAGTTGTTCAATTGCATCTAAGCGGGCATCGAGTAACGCCGTATCACGAACAGGTTGCATGAGTGTACGGCTGAGTAAACGGCCACCCATTGCAGTTTGGCAGTCATTTACCAGTTGGAATAATGACGTACCATGTTCAAACAAAGGTTCAATAATTTCTAAATTACGGCGCGTAATTGGGTCAAGCGCAATAAAGTCTGTGCTTTGTTCCAATAAAATTGAACGAATATGCGGTAACGCCGTTTTCTGAGTTTCTTTAGCGTAGTGAATCAGAGCTGCCGCGGCAGCCTTAGCTAACGGTAATGTGTCGAGTCCAAAACCAGAAAGCGTCGATACAGAGAAC
The DNA here is from genome assembly GCF_035615275.1 of Acinetobacter sp. IK23. NCBI lineage: Bacteria > Pseudomonadati > Pseudomonadota > Gammaproteobacteria > Moraxellales > Moraxellaceae > Acinetobacter > Acinetobacter sp. IK23. The sequence goes on along the minus strand of NZ_JANBNX010000003.1, from coordinate 167,016 downwards.
TGATCACATAAGGTTTTTTGTGCATTATTTAAATTGAAATCTACATTTGGACGCTTGGTTACAGGGCAATCTAAATGCTTTTTAATTTGTTCAATAATATTCGGGTCAACCAGATCTTCATCAATCAAAATTTCACTTGGCATGAGGCGTGCAAGTTCAATTGGAAGTTGTTCAGGTTTGTAGTCTTGTTGCTGAACTTTAAAAATACCTGCGCTTAAGTCGAGCAAAGCAAAACCAATTTGATTTTGATGAATACATAACGCAACAAGGTTGGATGACTGATAGCTTGTGAGTAGTGCGTCGTCGGTTAATGTACCAGGTGTAAGAATACGAACAACTTTACGCTCAACAGGGCCTTTACCAGTAACTTCACCCACTTGTTCGCAAATGGCTACTGTGCGACCTGCTTTGACAAGGCGAGCAAGATAACCTTCGGCTGAATGGTAAGGAACACCCGCCATTGGAATTGGGTTGCCGTTTGCTTTACCGCGATGGGTTAGGGTAATTCCTAAAAGTTTGGCTGCTAAGTGTGCGTCTTCAAAGAAAAGTTCATAAAAGTCGCCCATACGATAAAACAGCAACGCATGTTGATAATCTTTTTTGACCTTGAGATATTGCTGCATCATTGGAGTGTGGTTAGAGAGATCGGCCATGATTTCAGCGCTATTCATGCGTAATAAACCCTTAAAAAAGTAATAATATTTTACGGTTGGTCATCTAACCAATTCTAATAACTTCTGTGTGAATTGGACTTAATCTAAGAAAAAAAGTATACCTTTTCATGTACCTTTTTTATGTCAAAATTGAGTCAACAGTGTGTAAGAGCTTAACTTAATTTCTTACGGTTGCCATCTTAACAAATTGAGACTGATTCGCAAAAAGGATTCCTAAAATGAGCGAGGAAATAAGCAACAAAAAGAAAGCGATCTTTGGGAGAACATCCTGTTTTGCGATAATCTAAAAAGAGATCACTTATGAAAATTAAATCCATACTAGTGGCTTTATTAACTTTACCTTTAGTCAGTTGTTTCATTGGGAGTAGTAGTAATATTTTCAAAAATGATCTGTTCAAATTAACAGGATAGATTTTAGAGTGAATTTATGTGATATTTTTAAAATCAATTATTTGCATTTGCAATAAACTAGGGCAATCGTATAAAAATATAAGAAATTGAATTATTCAACAGCTTAATGGTTGTGAGTAAAAAATTCTTCTGTTCCTAATTCAAATGACGACTTAACATGGAAAACTCCAATATACTTTCACAAATAAAATCATTAGAAATTGAAATTCATGGCTTGACGACATTTGAAGGTCGTCAAAGGTTGGACACTTTACTTCATGATGAATTTGTAGAAATAGGAAAATCTGGTTTGATTTATAGAAAATCAGATGTGTTGAATAATTTAGAGACAAAGAAAACTACCAACAAAATACTTTCATGGGATTTTGAAATAAGATTTCCAGAGCCCAAGATTGTTTTAATGATTTATGCCTCGTGCAATTTATTGGCTGACGGCACTCGTGAAAAATATGCATTAAGATCATCAATATGGAAATGCTGCGAGGGAAGCTGGCAAATGTTTTTCCACCAAGGAACACCAACTGAAAACAAAAAAACAGTCAAATGACTCGTTTTTTTTATTGCACCATTATCAATCTTTAGCTGCTTTAAATGATATAGAGGGAATGTTTTGGGACTCATTCAAAGAGTACGTGATTGAAGCGAACAAATCTCTAGTATTAGATGCTTTAGCAGAATTAAGCTGACCCACAAAGATGATGGGAAGGAGAACATCATTGCCCCAATTTCTGCTGTATGAAATCGATAAGCGCTCTTGTTTTAGCGGGTAAATAACGGCGATCTGAATAAAGTGCAAACAATTGCAGTGGCGCTACTGCTTGTTCAAACTCAATCTCGATCAGGCGACCGTCACTAATATAAGGTTGGCAAGCTTGTTTTGATAAAATTGCAAACCCGATCCCTGCTACAGCAGCTTGGCCCGCCATTTCTCCGCTGTTTACCCGATAGTGTCCTTTAACCTTGATGGTCTCGAACACACCCTTTTTATTAACAAATTGCCAAGGAGCACCTTTGAGCGCACTGACTGTTGTAATACACGGTAATTCTTCAAATTGCTGGATATGAGTAGGGGTGCCATAACGCTGAATGAGAGAAGGGGCTGCTACAATGGTGCAAGGGATAGTCACCAGATGACGAGCGATGTAGTCACTGTTATCCATTTGACCGCGGCTAATAATAATAGCTAAATCCAGATCATCTCGCAGAGACTCAAAACCCGACAAATTTGTGACACAGCTTATTTCTAGTTCGGGATACTGACAGGCAAATTCTGCAATAACAGAACCTAGCAATGCAGGGCCTATTTCAGTGGGAATACAGATTCGTAAAGGACCTTTGAGCTGCATTTGCCGCAACGTTAACTCTGTCTCCGTTTGCTCAAGCGCTTCGAGTAATGGCTTTGCTCTGGTATAGAGTAGCTGCCCCGCCTGAGTGACTTTCATATGTCGGGTGCTGCGCTCAATGAGCTGAAGATCGAGTTTTTCTTCTAACTGAGAAATACAGCGACTCACGTTTGATGTTGGCATTTCAAGGAGTTTCGATGCTCCAACAAAACTTTCTTTTTCGACCACAGCAACGAACACTTTCAGGGTATTAAAATCCAGAGCCGGACGCATCAATTGTCCCATATTTGATAATAATAAATGCAATTTTTACCATATAATCAATACTATTGATAGTAGTTAAACTCGGACATCTTTTATCTATAGGTTACTGCGATGTCCCTAGCCAAACAGACGTTTAATCATAAAGCCCTCATGTGGATAGCCACTGTCATTGCTTTCGTCCAGTTCACCAATGCACTGGAATATATGGTGTTCAATCCTGTTTTTGTTTTTATGGCGACAGATTTCGCAGTGCCAGTATCATTCTCAGGTTATGTTTCAGGGATGTATACGCTTGGCGCCGTTCTTTCAGGAATTATTGCTTTTTACTGGATTGATCATTTCAATAAAAAGCAGTTTTTAATTATCAATATGGCGCTGTTAGGCCTACTAACACTTTTAACTACCTGCACATCTAGTTTTAGTCTTTTACTTGCACTTCGATTTTGTGCAGGGTTGGTTGGTGGTACCACCATGGGAGTGGGTATCAGTATATTAATAAACAACGCACCGCCGCACTTACGCGGAAAGATGTTAGCAACAGTGATTGCGTCATTTTCAATAGTAAGTATTGTAGGAATGCCCACCATATTATTTCTATGCACTCACTATGGTTGGCATGTGGCTTTGTGGCTCATAAGTGCATTGTGTGTGTTGGCATTGCCACTTATTGTATCGTTTATACCCAAAGACCAAGTCTCTTTAGATACGTTTCGTGCGCTGCCTTTAGATGTGGATACTCTACTGTTCGCTTCTGCTAATGCGCTCGTACAGTTTAGTCCTATGCTGATTATTCCTATTTTGGCACCCTTAATGATTCAGGAGTTGGGTGCTTCGCAAGACCTACTCCCTTGGCTATTTTTTAGCGGGGGAGTGATGGGCTATTTATCTACAAAAATTACAGGGGCGTTAACCTCCCGTTTTTCTGCTTTAATATTGGCTACAGCTTCGACTCTAGTCTTTATACTCAGTTTGCTTATACCAATGCTAGGCTATGAGCATGCAGCGTTATTTATTAGTTTATTTCTCGGTGCATCTTATAGTCGTTTGGTGTCATCTTCAGTGGTTACGATGCAGTTTCCTAACGACCGACAACGAGCTGGATTTTCTTCATTACAGACATCCATCATGTATTTGCTGACAACGGTTGCTTTTTTCTTATCTGCCTTTTTATTACCTGCTCATGGCATGACGCCACAAAGTGTAAATACGTTACTGGCGGTATGCGCAATTTCCGCAGCAGGGTTCCCAATATTGATTATTATTTTGCAAAAGAAGCTAGCTAAACGTGTGCCCATAAGCTAATTCTAAAGTCACTATTTTTCCGTACATTAAAATAGTGACGACTAAATCTATAACGTGTAAATAGTATTGAAACCGTAGCATTTTGGGGAAGAAAAGCTTCTTTTTATAAACCCCACTTTAACAATAACTCAGGCATTATTTATCCTTACTTTTTAATGATCTATTTTAAAACAAATGTCATTTTGTATGCTTGACTGCAATAAACTTGGGCACTATCCTTTGCCTGCTGGCCTACATTGCCAGTCGGTTTTAGCAGACCGTTCCGAAAAAGCATTAAAGGTTTTATATCTTTAGTGTGTACACCCTCGCGCCCCCTCTATGGTGGAACGGAGGGGGACACCTTCGGGTGTGCTGGGTTTTTTCGGCCAGTCTGCTAACCCCCTTCGTTCTGCCACCATAATTTTAATGTCGGCAGAACTCCCAATAAAAAGGAGTTGGCTTTGCACATCCATTATTTCTTGGCAGCCTTTGCCAAAAGCTATAACGATACGGCTTAAAAATTTACAGCAGCTTGAACACCGTAGGGTTTTCAGGCTTTAGTCATTTTTATTTAAAACTTAGCAACAAAAAACTTGAGATGTGCCAAGCACCGTCTTACGGCTTTGCTGTGCCTTTTTTTCTCCCAGAAAGGGCACAGGCTTTTTATCTCATTTAGAAACAACAAGAATTTTATAATGGTAAAACTATGCGAAATTTAGAAACCTCTTCCAAAAAACTACATGTCGTTCAAACTGCCATACAACTCATTACGGCGCATGGGTTCCACAATACAGGCGTAGACCTGATTACTAAAGAAACCAAAATTGCCAAAGGTACGCTTTACAACTATTTCCATTCTAAAGAACACCTGATTGAAATGTGCATTGCCTTTCAAAAAAGCCTGCTCAGAGAAGAAGTGCTTTCTATTATTTACTCAAACCGTTACTACAGTTCAAAAGATAAACTTAAAGAAATTATTGTGTTACATACCAATTTAAACAGCCACTACCATCTTTTAATTAAAGCTATTTTTGAAATAAAACTGCTTTATCCAAAGGCTTACCGCATGACAGTTGAATACCGAAAGTGGTTGCGCCATGAAATTTTTGATCTGATTTTTAGCGGGGAAATCCGCGAGCCAAAATTCGATGCTCACATGGTAGTGAACCTGATAGATGGTTTGCTGCTACAGGTTTTAAGCTTAAACAGTTTGAAAGAAAGGGATGAGGTGTTGGAGCAATTTTTTTAAGTTTTGTCTGGGTTACCTGATTGGTTCAGATATAGATTTTTTTGTGAAAAAATTGCAAGGAGTGTTCTAGATGCTCTCATATGCAGCTCTATGAATGGATGTACTCAGCCATTCAGAGCGCCTCAATCTATAGTGGTTTTGAATATAGTGGATCAATTTTAGGTGATGACTAAGTAAAGATTTCTCTAAAAGTTTTCTGGTCTTGGTCGTGATGTAACTTATTTTTCTTCAAAAAAATATATACTATGGGGGAGTATTAACAAAAGACCATAAATATGGAAATTAACAGCAATTTAGAACGTTACCATTCTCATCAGTTTGATGAAGGAAACCCGCTTGCTCAAAAGAAAATTTTGATCGCAACGATTTTAACTGCCGTGATGATGGTTTTTGAAATTGTGGGTGGATGGATCTTTAACTCCATGGCTCTTTTAGCTGATGGTTGGCACATGAGTTCACATATGGTTGCTCTAGGGTTGGCCTATGTCGCTTACAAAATGGCTCGCCGTTATGCCCATGACAAACGCTTTAGTTTCGGAACTTGGAAAATCGAAATTTTAGGTGGTTATAGCAGTGCAATCATATTAATGGTCGTTGCACTGTTAATGGGATTTCAATCTATTGAGCGATTACTCCATCCTGTTGATATTCATTATAATGAAGCGATTTCTATTGCTGTTGTGGGGTTGGCAGTCAATTTAATTTGTGCGTGGTTATTACACGATAATCATGAACACCACCACCATCACGACCATGAGCATAGTCACCATCATCATCATGATCACCATCACGATTTAAACCATAAAGCTGCATTTCTACATGTGGTTGCCGATGCCGTAACGTCTGTATTAGCCATAGCTGCACTTATAGCGGGTAAATTTTTTGGGTGGAATTTTTTAGATGCTTTGCTGGGTATTGTAGGGGCGATACTTGTTGCACAGTGGTCATGGGGGCTTTTGCGTGACACAGGAAAAACGTTATTAGATGCTGAAATGTCACATCCAGTAGTCGCTGAAATCCAAGAAGTGATTGAGCAATTATCACAAGTGAAAATTACAGATTTACATGTATGGAAAGTCGGTAAAGGAAAATTTTCATGCATTTTGGCTTTAGAAACAGACCGAACAGATTTAACACCCGATTCAGTTAAAAGGGCTTTGTCTATTCATGAAGAAATTGTACATGCCAGTGTAGAAATACATTTTATTTAGTCAATAAAGAGAGCTTTAAAACCGAATGTGAATTTTTAAAGCTCTTGATCATTTTGTCAGACCATTTTTGTAGAGTTACTTTTCAATCACTGGTAAACTTCACCTATTGTCATTGGGGAGTAGCCATTCCTAGTACCCAACTAGGAAGACCACGTCAACAAACTTGAGATCAGTATCTCATGGCGTGTTCAGCCACTGTATACACAGTGTGAGCTAGGCGAGACCTTTGGCCGCAACGTACTTTGCTAGTCGGGCGAGGAGCGTTGTCGTGCCAATGGTTTCTTATTCGCCCGGCTGGACTATTCTTATGCTCCTCACGTTCATCTTATTCTTTGTGTCCGCCGCGGCAATTTACCTAGCCTGTGAATATTTCGTCAATGGAATTGAATGGTTTGGTAAGCGTCTTAATCTTGGTGCAACAGCAGTAGGCTCGGTACTCGCAGCTTTTGGTACAGCGCTACCTGAAAGTGCGGTGACCTTTATGGCCGTCGTATTTGGTGATACCCCAGAACAAAAAGACCTTGGTGTTGGTGCTGCAATGGGTGGCCCATTGGTTTTAGCGACCCTGGGTTACGCCGTAGTCGGTCTGGTATTGATGCTTCATCGCAAAAAATTAGCTCGAACTTCGCATAAAGTTCAAGTTGATTATGCCCGTTTAAGCCGAGATCAAGTCTCGTTCCTTGCTATCTTTGTTTTAAAAGTAGCGCTTGGTTTAGTCGCATTTGCCATCAAACCTTGGTTAGGCATTCTATTTTTAGCGGCTTATGCAGCTTATGTCTGGCGTGAGATTAAGGAAGCTGATACATCTTCCGATGAAGAAGACCTTGAACCGCTCAAGTTCCGTCCTAATACAGCCGAACCGTCACTAGGGTGGGCTGGTCTACAAGTATTGGTCGCTTTAGTTGTAATTAGTGTTGCGTCGCATACTTTTGTTGCTCAGCTTGAAGCGATTGGTACAGCGCTAAGTTGGCCGCCACATTTGGTTGCTTTATTACTGAGTCCAGTTGCTACCGAATTACCTGAGATTATGAATGCGCTGATTTGGGTACGCCAAGGTAAAGAGCGTTTGGCTTTAGCAAATATTTCTGGTGCCATGATGATTCAGGCCACCATACCAAGTGCATTAGGTATTTTCTTTACGCCGTGGCGCTTTGATACCTTGTTGTTAGCTTCTGGCATTATTACTGCATTAGCGATTGTGTTTCTGTGGAATTTATTCCGCCGTGGCACAGTCGATGACCGATCATTGGTTGCAGTAAGTGCGCTGTATGGTGTTTTCGCAATTTTAGTTGTGATTTATCTCTGATAAACATTAACGCGCTGGACATGTGCCAGCGCGTTTCAGTCGTCGTATTTGCTATTGATTAGATAATCTTAAGAAAAGATGAACTAATAACCTTGTAAAATCGGTAAATAATTAACCAATTGTCTTATTTTTCATAACTTATGCCCTGTACCTTAGTAGCAGAGGCTTGTACCCTGAGTGAATCATAATTTAAACTTATGGGGTCTTTGAAAAGTCCTCTTTTTTGACTAAATTTATTAAACAAATGAACTTTATTTTGTGTAATAAAATACTTTCTAAACGCATAAAAGATAAATAAAAACTTTATAGAAAATTAAGTTTGATTGTTAAATTCTGAAATAGAGCATAAAGGGCAATATTGGTGCTTTTGTTATATTTACGGTTGATTTACCTATGATAGCTTCGTCTTATTTAAAAAAATGTAAAAATAATTACCACAACATAAAAGACCAGCAGCTTACCATCGCAGCTAAAGCAAATATCTTTATTTGTATTATTTTTTGTCTGTTCTGGACCATATATTTCGCATTTTCAAAAATGTGGATCATTGTTTATATGGATATTGTTTTTACACTGCTTTCCATTTTTAGTTTTTTTCTCATTTATATAAATCGAATTTCAGCGGGTATTCTTTTATCTCAAGCTGTTCTACTTGTTTTTCCAGTCGTTTTTTGCGTATTTTTTGATATAGCGACTACTCATCATCCTCAAGTTGCTCATTTGTTTTTGCCTGCTGGGGCAATATTAGGATACTTAAACTACCGCAGAAATCCGAGTTTCTTACAACTCGTTTTAATTTTACTATCAATCGCGTGCTTTATATTTTTTAGTGGCAGCTCTTTTACTTTAGAGCATGCTATACCGCTATCGGAAAATACTCGGAGTCATGGTCGATGGATTGCAATTTGCGTCGCCACGCTCATGATTTGTATATCCATCTATACCATGCAATTAGAAATACAAATAGAAGATTCCACGGCGAAAGACTTACGTCTAGCACTCGGAAAAGAGCAATTTGAATTGTTTTATCAACCTCAAGTCAATGCTTCTGAAAAGTTAATTGGTGCCGAGGCTTTACTCAGATGGCATCATCCTGTTTTGGGTTCTGTTCCCACACAAGATTTTATTCCTGCGGCACAAACTTTAGGACTAATGCCTGAAATAGGTACATGGGTTTTAGCTCAAGCCTGCAAAGTTTTACAAGATTGGAGTAAACAAGAGCAGACTAAAGATTTGACACTTTCAATCAATATTAGTGCTGATCATTTCATGCAAGCTAACTTTGAGGAAACCGTAATTTGCATGATTCATAGATATGACATAAATCCATCTCGGCTTATCTTGGAAATTACTGAAAATATTGCTTTGAACAATTGTGTGAGCATGATTGAAAAATGAATTCCTTATCTGAAAGAGGAATTCAGCTTTCTCTTGATGACTTCGGGACAGGTTATTCATCTTTAAGTTATTTGCAAAAAATGCAAATTAGACAAATCAAAATTGATCGTAGCTTTGTACAGGCAGCGTTGGATGATAAACGCAGTTATAAATTAGTCTCGGGTATTGTTAAAATTGGTCTAGATTTAAACCTTCGAGTGTTAGTAGAGGGAATAGAAACGTCCGAACAATTTTATGCTTTTAAAAATAATGGTTGTATTGAGTTTCAAGGTTATTTATGGGGCGTGCCAATGCCGTTAAATGACTTTATTAAACAGTTGCCAACTTTTAATAAATAAGTAAAACAGATCTAAATTTTGTTCTATAGTGGTGACATCTCATAAAATAATAGAACGCTGCTATGCCAAGAGAATATAAATATTACCAAGTAGATTCAACACATTATAATCTTGAACAAGTTGTTAAATTTACAACCAGTTCTGATTTAAGTTCTGTTCTTGTTCGATTCGCAGATGGCTCAGACGTAGAGTTTACTTTTGAAAATGAAGATGAGTATTCAGAATTTCTGCAAGTCATACGAGGTGTAGATTTCTAATTTTTATCTATCATTTATAAACTAATTTAGATAACTAAAATAATATAAGTAATTGTTAAATATCATGTAATTTTAAATGTAAACATGTCGGGTTGTCATCATGTTATATAAATTTTTCTAATAAATTAATCTACATATTAAGACACACTTTGCAAACGGATGTAGATTCGGGGTGTGTTAGGATGAAGACCTATACCTCTAGATATTTACAGTATGACGAAATCTGAACCGCAGTATCAATCTGGGCAGTTTCAATTTTCCTTTCTATCATTAAAATATTGGGGTATCTGGTTCGCAGCTTTTATTCTCATGTTTCTTGCTTACTTGCCTTGGGCAATCCAGTGGCGTTTAGCAAAGGTTTTCTCAAAAATTGCTTGGATATTATTAGCTTCGAGACGGAAAACAACATTAAGAAACTTACAAGCTTGTTTCCCTGAAAAAACACCTGAGCAAATTGAAGCCAAAGCAAAACTAGTCTTTAAAGATACCATGATAGGGATATTTGAAGCCTTAAACGCTTGGTATTGTCCTGAATGGTTTAAAAAAAGAGTTCGTATAGAAGGCTTGGAACATCTAGAACAGAATCGGGATAAGGGTATCTTGTTGTTAGGCACACATAGTACTTTACTAGATGCTGGTGGCGCTGCATGTACCTTATTTTTTGATATGGATGTGGTGTATAGACCGCAAAACAATCCTTTTATGGATTTTCTCATTCATCGTAGCCGCGCTCGGGTTTATAAAAACCAAATTGCGAAAGACAACATGCGTAGCTTAATTTCGAAACTGAAAAATGGTCATGCAATCTGGTATAGCCCTGATCAGGACTTTGGTTTGAAGCAAGGTGTGATGGCATCGTTTTTTGGAATACAGGCGGCAACAGTAACAGCCCACCGTAGACTCATGGATATTTCAAATGCTGTTGCAATACCGCTATATTTTTATAGAAGTGGGGATATTCGAAACCCTCAATACAATGTGCTCGTCGAACCTAAACTTGAAAACTTTCCAAGTGAATGCGAAGTAAATGATGCTGAACGCGTCAATAAAATTATTGAAAATCAAATTCGAATCGCACCAACACAATACATGTGGTTTCATAGACGGTTTAAAACTCGTCCGATTGGTGAGGCAAAATTCTACTGATAGATTTTGCTTTCATTATCTAAGATTGAGTTGCTTCTTATCTTTGCTTGGTAGCTTAAAGTATATTTTCGCTGCATTGATCATCGCGCTTTCAGCTCCGACCTTTGCACAAGACCATGGTTATCGTGAATCACATCATGGTTATGGTCATGCTTATCACGGTATGCATCATGGTAAAGCTTATGCTTATCATGGCAATCATCATGGTAAAGGGTACTATCATAATAAAGCACATCGTGAACGTGGTTTTGAACGACATCATGACAGACGTGGTCATTGGTAATTCAATGAACTACAAAAAATCCCGCAATATTTTGCGGGTTTTTTATGGTTCAATCTGAACAAGTTATAACATCTAATTTAATTATTTTTAAATTTTCACTTGAGTTATCTGTCTATGTCCAATGCTTCACCTCGACAACTTAGAAATAACTGATTTTGATGCCAAGCCAACTGTCCTGAAACAATAGTTGTATCAACTTCATAGCGAAAGCTTTTGTTTTGAAATGGAGTCCAGTTACATCGCATATAGTTTTTTTGATCTTTAACAGTAATAGCTTCTTTATTTTCTTTAAGCAGAACCAAATCTGCCCAGTAGCCTTCGCGTATATATCCTCGATCTTTGAGTTTAAATAAATCAGCGACTTGGTGTGATGTTTTCTTCACCATTGTTTCTATACTTATTTTTTTTTCTGCCACAAGTTCCATGAGTGCTGGAACAGCATGTTGAACCAACGGAAGGCCAGATGGTGCTTTTAAATAGGATTGTTGTTTTTCATCCCATGTATGCGGTGCGTGATCTGTACCAATAATATCTAAGCGATTAGTTTGAGCAATGGCAGTGATAAGTGCATCTTTGTCTTGTTGGGTTTTGATGGCTGGATTACATTTAATTAAATGGCTAAGCGCAGCATAGTCTGATTCATCAAAACTAAGGTGATGAATACATACTTCCGCAGAAATATGCTTTAAATTTAAGGGCAAATCTTTAAACAAGCATAATTCTTTGGCTGTACTAATATGTAAAACATGCAGTTGAGTTCCATATTTTTCTGCTAAAGAGACAGCTAAACGTGAACTCTCAAAACAGGCTTGTTTATCCCGAATTTTAGGGTGCATATGTGCTGGAATGTTTGCACCATATTTCTCAAAATATAATTTTTCTCTTTCTTTAATGCGCGGTGTATATTCGCAGTGCGTTAAAAGAATGGTCGGGACATTTGCAAATAAACGTTCAAGCACTTGTGGGTCATCTACCAACATATTGCCAGTAGAAGCGCCCATAAAAACTTTTACACCGCTGATGAGTTTGGGATTAAGCTGTTCAATAATATCTAAATTTTTAGAACTTACCCCAAAATGGAAGGCATAATTTGCCATGCTATATTGCGCAGCAATTTGCTTTTTTTGTATTAAGGCATCTAAAGATAGGGTTGGTGGATTTGTGTTGGGCATATCCATATAACTGGTAATTCCACCAATGACTGCTGCCATAGATTCCGAAGCAATACTGCCTTTATGGGTTGAGCCTGGATCTCTAAAATGGACTTGATCATCGATCATTCCGGGAATTAGCCAGTTTCCGTTAGCGTGAATTGTTTTAGCGTTAACAACATGAGGAATGCTTGGTGCAATTTTTTCGATTCGTCCATCTTGAATAAGTACATCTACAAATTGCTGTTTTCCCTCATTTACTACATTGGCATCTCGAATAATAATTTTAGAATAGGGTTTAAAACTCATTGTGTAATGCCTTATAGCCTTTAACCAACTCAATGTTTGTTGAGACAACACTCTCTGAAAATTCACTGATAGAGATATCAACCGGAGGGTATTGCGCTAAGTCAGTTTTAGGGTTGATGTAGCTCATTGCGGGAACATAAAAATGGTTCGGTAAATCACGTCCGTCGACGACTGCGTTATGGCGAATAGCGCTGTAATTACCGACCTTGCAGTTAAATATGACGCTGTTGAAACCCACGAAAACATGGTGACCAATTTCACAAGGCCCATGAATAATTGAACGATGAGCAATTGATGTACTTTCACCAATCACTACGGATGCACCAGCTTTGGAGTGAATCAAAACACCATCTTGGATATTGGAATTTGCGCCAATAATAATAGGTTCCATTTCTCCATTTTCGTCGGTTTCATCTGCACGAATTACGGCATAAGGGCCAATAAATACATTGGCATGAACAATGACCTTGCCACAAATAATAGCGGTTTGATCGACATAGGCTGATTGATCAATAACAGGGAGATGGCCAGATGGGTTTTTACGTAGCATGGGGTTACCGTTTAGATCAGTTTATTTAAGTTGAGATGGTGAGAGGCGTAAGCTAAAACTATTTAATTCATGAGAAACACAGGTTTTTTCAACCCAATAACGCATAGTTTTGGTTGCTTGTAGAATGTTCTACCACTGCCAAGCCCCTTGAGCCACAGCATCATGTGCATGCAGGCTTTCTGCATGAGTCACTTTAAATTTGAAACCATGAATATATTTGTGATGTATAAATGAGCCATAAAGTCGTCTTAATGCATCTTCGCAAAACATTAAATTTTGACCGTTGGCAACCGCAAATGCTTGTTCATCAACCCGTTTTACAGCAGTTTGTACGGGTGTCATTAAGGCTAGTTCAGCTTGGTTTATAAACGCGATGAGTGGAATGTCGTGAAAGTCTTGGTTTAATTTAAATTGAAGGAGGGCAAAGCTTCTTTGGCTATGTGGCGTTGCTGCAATTGCATCGGTGGTATTTAACCAGCTCATAATGTCTTGTAGATCAAGCCGAATTTCTTGGTTTTGTAAAGCTGACTCAAACCGTTGTTGAATAATATTTCTTGAAAGTGCAGCAGAGCATGGACAGGTTGAAGAATAGGGAATCTCGACTTTTAATTCTGCCTCGAATTGATCATTAAAGAGTTGGCATGACAAAACAAAAGGATAACTTTTCCACCCTGAAAGCTTGCTGACTAATGCTGGTCGTTCGATATAAAGGCTACTGTGAATTTCAATTTTTGCATGCTGTGATAAATCTTGATGGCTTTCTAAAAAGTCTTTTAAGACTAATTTTAGATCGAGCATATTAATATTTTCGAGGCATGTTAACTCTAAAAGACGTGTATACAGACGTGACATATGGATGCCCTTTGCTAAGGGATCATCTAAACTGACATAAGCATTGACGTGACTTGAGCATAAAGTATTTTCAATACGGACTGGTAAGGCGATGTTTTCCATACCGACCCAATCAAGGCGGTGGCTATAAGCATTTGGTAAAGTTGGCTCGGCAGAGATATCTGGGAGAACAAGATTCATTTATTAAGAACTTAAATTATGAAATTAATGTTATGTTATAACATAACATTAATAGCTGGCAAGTTTGCTAGATGGCTTAAGTACCTTGATAAATTTTAATTAAGTAAAAAATAAAGAAGAAAAGACCATGCTTGTGCATGGTCTTTTCTTGTTAGGTCAGATTTTTCAAAACAAATTCGGGTGATTTAATAAATAGCCGAATAAGTGCTTGAGACGGTTTAGAAGGGTGCCTAATTCCTCTTTCCCAACTTTCTAAAGTGCGTATTGATATTCCTAGCTTACTTGCAAGTTGGGCTTGTGAAATTTTCATTTGTCGCCGTGCTCTGATAATTTCATAGCCAAACTCTTGCTCGTGCATTTGCATGATGGAGGGCATATCCACTGTGTGATCCTCCTTTAATAAGCAAGCTGCAAAAGTAATCTAAAGAACATTGCAATAGTGAGTAGACTTAAGAAACCAGCAACCCAGAGTAAAATAAACCATTGGAATTTCGATAATTTCATGTCATTTACTCTTAGTGATAACCTTCATCACCTACACGTACTTTGTCCCTAAACACCCAATAAGCCATAATGGTATAGATGATGATAATAGGGATAAGTACGAGCGCGCCTATAAGCGCAAACAATTGACTATTGGCAGGCGCTGCGGCTTCCCAAATCGTAATTGATGGTGGAATAACGTATGGAAAAATGCTAATCAGAAAACCGGTATAGGCTAAAAATACTAAAGCCAAGGTATATAAGAAGGGCATTGATTCTTGCTGTTTTTGACAGGCTTTAATGGTGAGATAAGTAAAAACTACGACCAGAATAGGTACCGGACTAAAGTAAAGAAGCTGATGCGCATTGAACCAGCGTGCTGCAATAACCGGATGAGCTAATGGGGTATAAACACTCACAGCAATAAAAACTAACAATAGCGTCATAATTAGTTTTGGCATTAAGCGATACATACTCGTTTGTAATTGCATTTCAGTTTTCATAATGAGCCAACCGCAACCAAGTGCTGCATATACAATGATTACGCCGAACCCTGTAAAAACTGAAAAAGGCGTTAACCAATCTAATCCGCCACCTGCATAGCGACCATCAATAACATGGATACCTTGAATATACGCACCAAGAATGACGCCTTGTAAGAAACTTGATAAAACAGAACCTCCAATAAAAGCAGCATCCCATAGGTATTTGGTTCGATTCGCTTTAAATCTGAACTCAAAAGCGACACCGCGAAAAATTAGAGCGATCACCATGAGAATAATAGGTAAATATAAAGCAGATAAAACTGCTGAATAAACCATCGGGAATGCCGCAAACAAACCAGCACCGCCAAGTACCATCCATGTTTCATTACCGTCCCAGACAGGTGCAACGGTATTCATCATTACATCGCGTTCCTGTTGGTCTTTGATAAAAGGAAACAAGATTCCAATGCCTAGATCAAAACCATCAAGTACAACATATATAAATACGCCAATTGCAATAATGACAATCCAGATCAAAGATAAATCAATCATGAAGATGCTCCTTGTTCTTGATCATCAATATCTTCATCAGTTGCACTTAGAGGGCGCATTGGTGTTTTAAAGTGTCCAACACCGCCAACCTCATTAACTTGGCTATAAATGAACTCAGGCCCTTTATTGATCAATTTCAGCATGTAATAAATGCCGATTCCAAATACGATGCAATAAACCAAAACAAAAATAATGAGCGTGAGTCCGACTTGTTCGGCAGATACAGGAGATAATGCATCTTTAGTTCGCATGACACCATAAACAACCCAAGGTTGACGTCCAACTTCTGTAGTAAACCAACCTGCAAGTAAAGCAATAAAACCTGACGGGCCCATAACTAAAGCGAAGCGATGAAACCATTTACTCTCATAAAGCTTGCCAGTTTTTCTTAGCCATAATCCTGTAAGTGCCAAAAGCAGCATAAGCATGCCAAGCCCGACCATAATTCGGAAACTCCAAAATACTACAGTCGAATTCGGACGATCTTCTGGTGCAAAATCTTTCAAACCTTTTACGCTTCCGTTTTTGGAGTGAGTAAGAATTAAGCTTCCAAGATTTGGAATTGAAATCGCATACTTAGTGCGTTCTTCTTGCATATCTGGAATACCAAATAAGTACAGTGGCATTCCCTCGTTATGATTGGTTTCCCAATGACCTTCCATTGCTGCAAGTTTTGCTGGTTGATGTTCTAAAGTATTTAAACCGTGTGCATCACCGACAAAGATTTGTACTGGTGCTAAAATTAAAATCAGCCAAAGAGCCATAGAAAACGACTTTTTTACTAACTCATCACGGCGACCTTTAATTAAATGCCAAGCTGCAGTACCTGCTACAAGTAAAGCTGCAACCATAAAAGCTGCGATTGCCATATGCGCAAGTCGATAAGGGAAGGAAGGGTTAAATACAATTGCAAACCAGTCTTGAGGAACAATTATGCCATTCTCAATTGAGAACCCTTGAGGGGTTTGCATCCAGCTATTTGAAGATAAAATCCAGAACATTGAAATACAGGTACCTATCGCAACCATAAGCGTTGCGAAGAAGTGAGCTTTTTTACCCACACGGCCCCAGCCAAACAGCATAATTCCTAAGAAACCAGCTTCCAAGAAAAAAGCACTAAGAACTTCATAGGTGAGTAAAGGGCCTGTAACTCCACCTGCAAATCTTGAAAATTCGCTCCAGTTGGTTCCAAATTGATAGCTCATGACCACACCAGAGACAACGCCCATTCCAAATGCAACCGCGAAGATTTTGACCCAATACTTAAAGAGATCTTTATAGATAGCGTCATTGGTACGCAGCCAACGCCATTCTAAAACAGCAAGGAAGCTTGCAAGACCAATCGAGATTGCAGGGAAAATAATATGAAATGAAACGGTAAATGCGAATTGGATTCGAGCCAATTCAAGTGCTGTTAAACCTAGAGTCATAGGAGCACCTCAAATTTTATTTGATTTGCTAAAACGACAGTTGTAGTTATCTCTACTCGTTTAAGAGCATGATTTTGAAAAGAAAACATTACTATAATCTCTTGAAAAATATAATTTTTTCAAAACATAAAGTTTTGAGTATCAAGTTAGACTGATAGTAATAAAGGTGGGGCGCGGCCTTGGGGAATAAGAAAGAGCTGTTGAAGCTTAAAGAAAACATGAAAAAAGTTTTCTAGAAAAGCAAGAAACCGAACCTGAATTCTGACCAGAATTTGCTTTAAATCCAGATCTGGCAACGGCAACACGTGACTGTAAACAACACAGTACTGACATTGATGGCCCGCATCATGATGATGTGTCGTATTTTGCTTCGCTTCAGCTTTGGTGACGGAAGAAGAGGTCATATCATGCATTTGATGATGAGATAAATCATCATGATGCATTGAATGGTGAGAATGCTGCTCTGAAGAGTGATTGAGTTGAAGTGCTTGGACAATAGTCTCACATACTGGAGAAACTTGATATTTCTCTGGTAGTAATGGCTGTAAGAAAACAGCGATTTGTAACAAGATTGCTGCTAAACCAAGCAATCTGCCTAAAACCATTGACACCCAATTAATCACTTTATGGAAATCACTTGCGCAACACTATAACAAAAAATCTAATTTCTTAAAGGCATAAATCAATTTTTTTATAGTTGCCTATCACAATAAACAAAAGGTTTTAGATATTTCAGCACATGTAGACACTCCATATTGTTTCGGGTTGGTTGCTGGATTTGTTTCTGCCTATCAATGGGAAGGTGAGTTTTCTTCTCAAAAAATGAGTGGGCGAGGTTACTTAGAATATATAGATCGAAGATAAAAAATCATTTTAATGCTTAATTCTGTAGATAATGTTCTAACTCAATTGGAAAAAATATGTATTTTATAAACCCAATTTAACAATAACCTACTCATTGTTTAGCCTTACTTTTTTTAATGATCTAATTTAAAACAAATGTCATTTTGTGTGCTTGACGCCAATAAACTTGGGCACTATTCTTTGCCTGCTGGCCACATTGCCAGTCGGTTTTAGCAGACCGTGATGAAAGATCGCATCAGAGTTATTCCGTCTGAGGAATACTCTTATGTGTAAACTCCTAGTCTCCTCCCGTAGCGGTAGGACGGGAGAGGGACACCTTCGGGTGTGCTGGTTATATCTTTCACCAGTCTGCTAACCCTTTCTCGTTCTGCCACCATAATTTTAATGTCGGCAGAACTCCCAATAAAAAAGGAGTTGGCTTTGCACATCCATTATTTCTTGGCAGCCTTTGCCAAAAGCTATAACGACACAGCTTAAAAATTTACAGCAGCTTGAACGCCGTAAGGTTTTCAGGCTTTAAGTCATTTTTACTTAAAACTTAGCAACAACAAACTTGAGATGTGCCATGCACTGTCTTACGGCTTTGCTGTGCCTTTTTTCTCCCAAAAGGACACAGTTTTTTTCTTTTAGAAACAACAAGAATTTTATAACGGTAAAACTATGCGAAATTTAGAAACCTCTTCCAAAAAACTACATGTCGTTCAAACCACCATACAACTCATTACGATACATGGGTTTCATCATGTAGGTGTGGACCTGATTGTTAAAGAAACCCAAATTGCCAAAGGTACGCTTTACAACTATTTCCACTCTAAAGAACGCTTAATCGAAATGTGTATTGCCTTTCAAAAGAGCCTGCTCAAAGAAAAAGTGCTCTCTATTATTTATTCAAACCATTACCGAACACCAATCGATAAACTCAAAGAAATAGTGGTTTTCCATGCCAATTTAAACAGTCTGTATAACTTTTTACTTAAAGCTATTTTTGAAATAAAACTACTTTACCCACAGGCTTATCGCATGGCAGTTGAATATCGAAAGTGGCTGCTGCATGAAATTTTTGATTTGATTTATAGCGGTGAAATCCGCGAGCCAAAATTCGATGCCAACATGGTGGTAAACCTGATAGATGGTTTGCTGCTACAAGTTTTAAGCTCAAATAGTTTGGAAGAAAGAGATGCAGTAATGGAGCAGTTTTTTAAAATATCTGTCTGAATTTTAAAATAATGTAAGTAATAGCATGTATGGTCTGCTTGATTTTTGCCAGATAAGCAGACCAAAGGCCGCTTGCAATAAGCTGACGTGATGAATTGGAGAAAATTAAAAATCCAATCTAATATATTGTTTATATTATAAAAAAATATTTTTTTGACTTTATGTGAGTAATATTGCTATTTTTAATTACGCTAGTCGTAAATAAATTACGAATAACGTAATTAAAATGGATTAATTTAAAGCATGTCATGGAGAAGGGAATACCATGAAAGAAGTTGCATTAAGTGATTTGATCAATCAGCAAAAAGTTGGACGTTATCAAAAATTTATTCTGATCACCTGTTTGTTACTCATGATTATGGATGGCTATGACATTCAGTCTATGGCTTACGCAGCCCCAATGATTATAGAAGACTGGGGTGTTCAAAAAACCATGTTAGGGGTGGTGTTTAGTGCAAGCTTATTTGGTTTGTTTGTCGGATCATTTTTATTAAGTTCACTTTCTGATCGTTTTGGTCGCCGTCCGATACTACTCATTTCGACCTTTATGTTCTCGGTATTGATGCTGTTAACACCCCATGTCGGCAATATTGAGCAATTGACCGTAATCCGCTTTGTTACAGGAATTTTTTTAGGCGGCATCATGCCAAATGTGATGGCTTATAGCTCCGAAATTGTTCCACACAAATCTCGTATTTTTACCATGATGGTCATTTCCTGTGGCTATACAGTCGGCGCAATGTTGGGGGGCGGTATATCTGCCTTACTCGTTCCTTGGGGAGGATGGCAGTCGATTTTTTATTTTGGCGGTATTATCCCTTTAATTATTTTCTTTATTACATACTTTAAGATGCCAGAATCTTTATATTTTCTGAGTGAAGATAACAAAAACACGCCTAAAATTTTATTTTGGTTAAAGAAATTTTATCCTGCATTAACATTCAATTCAGAAATAAAAATCATTAATAATACTGAAGTTGAGGTTAAAAAGTCGCCACTAGAATTGTTTAAAAATCAGCGCGCATTTTTTACCTATTCCATCTGGATTATTAGTATTTTAAATATGATCAGTCTCTATTTTCTGGCGAATTGGCTACCTACTTTAGCCAAAGAGTCAGGTCTTTCATTAAATCAGGCATTAATGATTGGTTCCACTTTACAGTTAGGCGGAACGATTGGTAGTGTTGTGATGGGACTTAAAATTGATAAGACAGGATTCTATAAAGTACTCATTCCTGTTTTTATCGTTGCCGTGATGAGTGTTGCTGTAATTGGCTATGCTGTTAGCCATATTGTTTTACTATTTATAATTATTTTTATAGCTGGCTTCGCAATTGTTGGTGGGCAGCCTGCTATTAATGCCTTATCTGCCAGTTATTATCCAGTTTCACTTCGTACTACAGGGGTGGGCTGGAGTATTGGAATTGCTCGTTTAGGGTCGGTTATTGGGCCGCTATTTGGTGGGTATCTCTCTCAATTTTTGGTCATTACCCATTTGTTTGTGATTGCTGCAATACCTTCGCTATTCGTCATTATCATGCTGATTGTTCAAGCTAAATACCGATCATAACACTGTCTACATACATCATTTATATAGTGCACATATAGACCGTAATTATGATCGGTGAGTAGCTAAAGAGAGTAGGTCACAAGCTAGTTCAAGAGTTATTTAACTCGATACCACGTTTGGTTTCGGCCAATTGCAGAAATACCAATATAGCCACGCGCGGTAAGTTTCTCGCCGTCTGGTGATACTGTGACGCTAAAGCGATAAGTTTTATCTGACTGAGGGTCGAGAATAGATCCTTTGTCATATTTATTTTTACCTACGCTTTTTAAATTTTTGACAATGGTTAGACCAACTAAAGATTTGTTTTTATAAGTGCCTTCACACATCGTACATTTGTTGGCTTCATTTGGAACAAGGATTTTTTCAATGTTTGCAGTAATAAGCCTATTTTTATCTTCACTAAATTTTACCAGTGCTCTAGGCTGATTTGTTTCATCATCAATCGTTTTCCAAACACTGCCATGTAGTTTGTCCGAAGCAAATGAATGTATCGAATAGAAGCTAAGTAAAAGTAATAATAAATATTTTTTCATATCCATGATTTCTCAAGTTAAAGGTGGATGATTTTAGTCACTAGAATTATTCATTTTAAATTTAACTTCACAGTTTTCTTAGTATTGAATCTATAAACTAAACAATATGTAAAGTTATATTTTATTGGGCTTTATATTATTTTGATCACTTTTTCTATGCAATTGCGAGAATGTACAGAATTACTCAGTCTCAAAATTTCTCAAGCTGTATGGCATGTAAAACCAATATGGTATTTCATCACAGCTAATCATAATGCATTGAAGCCTCGAATATAGGAATTAATTTCAAAGCAAACTCACTCAAGTGCAATAGTAGTCAACCCGAATCATTCATCACTAATTTCTCAGACAGATCAAGTTTCTAAACTTATTGATAAAGCAGCTAAAATCTTTAAACAATAAGGAATAACTGATTGTTTTTTATTGTCTTGTACAGATTGCTTTAGGAATATTTGCAAAAACCTCTAATTGTTAAAAATTTTATATGAGTTTGTAGAGCGACATTTTAATAACTTGAATACAAATATTTTATCTAAAAATATAATCATAAAACTTTAATTTTTATGAAGATTAATTGAGTAATTCTTAAATAAGTGAAGAAATGTAATTAATACAAATAAAAAACATTAACTACTTTTTAAACTAAATAAATTACGTTTAATCCATCACAAATTATAAGAATAATATGAAAATCATGTGATTATTATCGATTGACAGTATGCAATATTAAGTTTTATAAATAAAATGAACCTGAAAAAACTGTTTCTTTAGTAAAACAGAAAAATGACATTATAAATTTGAAAAGACATTAGAACATAAAGATAAGGAGAAGAAATGAAACTCATTAAACACGCCTTATTTTCTCTTATGGGAATACTCTTAATAAATAGTGCAGAGGCTGCAAGCGCATCTACGTCATTAAAGGTTAGCTTAACTATTGTAGAAAGTTGTGAAGTCTCAACACAAGGAAATTTAGATTTCGGTTCTGTTGTACGTGCGCAGCCAGTTGCTGCCGCTAGAACCGATGTAACTGTCCAATGTAACCATAATACACCGTATCAATTGGCCGTAACTTCCGACAATAATTTTGAGCTTAAATCTGCTACAAGTCCTGCCTCTGTCGCATATATACTGTATCAAGATGCAGGGCATACTCAAATTTGGGGAAATGTAGCAAGTAAAATGCACCCTGGAATCGCAACAGGAATGAAAGAAAATATTCCTATTTATGGAGTAATTCAGTCGAGTACCAATGTGCAGGCTACAAAGTATGAAGACTGGGTTCGAGTGAATGTCGTCTACTAATCGCAGCTCTGCAAGGTGTAATCAATAAGACCTTGAGAGCTGTATAAATGATTTTATTTGTTGGTGAGCCATTGAATTGAGGCATCAAACAGTTTTAAGCCATCGCCAGATAGATTGGTAAACGTGTCGTTGTTAAGAAAAGATAAATATATTCATAGGAAAACCACATCCTATAAAAGGTATGGCTTTGTAGTGTTGATTCATTCTAAATGGCAGACGTAATCAATAACTTCATCTGTAATAATTTTAAATTTACTATTTTCGGGAACATTAAAAGATTCACCACTTGAATAGACTTTAGTATCCGGATCATCGCCAATTTGAACGCTACATTTGCCTGAAATGATCTCAATGCGTTCTGAAACGTGGGTTTTAAAAGTTAAAGCTTTTTCTGTTGGAAGAATTACTCCTAATGTCTTTTTTGTACCATCTTCAAGTTCAATAACATGACTAATGGAGTGTCCCTCGTAATGAACATTCGCTTTTTTTGTTATAGACACAGCATCAAATTGATTTGGCATTTTTCTTGTCTCTTTTATTGTACCGAATATGTACAAGATAATAATAAAAGCTCATCTAAACTTTCAAGCTTTAAAAATAGATTATTAAGTGAACAATACAAATAAATGCGTCTCGAATGCGCGGAGACCATTTAAAACATAGGTAAATATTTTTTTATTAAAATTAGAATAACAATCTAATATATTGTTCATTGATTTGATTTATTGCAAATACATAGTGCAGAGAAGCTTGAAGGTATGAAGTTAAATTTAGATAAATATGACCGTGTAATATTAGATCTTCTACAGAAGGACTGCACATTGGCAATAGGTGATATTGCGGAAAAGGTGGGATTAAGCAACACGGCTTGTTGGCGTAGAATACATAAAATGGAAGAAGAGGGTATTATTCGTGCAAAAGTCGCTTTGCTAGACCGTAAAAAACTTAACATTAATGTGATTGTGATGGTGTTTATTAAAACAGCACAACACAATATTGAGTGGATTCAAAAATTTCATTCTCATATCTATAGCATCGATGAAGTGATTGAGGTGTATAGAATGGCAGGTGAAACAGATTATTTACTTAAAGTTGCTGTATCGGATGTTGCCGAGTTCGATAAAGTTTATAAAAAATTAATTGAAATTAACGGATTGGCCGATGTGAGTTCTAGTTTTGCCATGGAGCAAATTAAATATACGACAGAACTTCCTTTAAATTTTTTCTAATAAAAACTGCGAATACTATTAAAAATTCAGGACCAGCAAAAATGCTAGAAGCTAAACCTTATTTACGTTCGGTACAAATTAAAGAAAACATGCAGGCAGACTGGTCAATTTATCCTTTTGCGATACCAGCCGTTAATGATATTGAACAATTAAGCTTCCATCCAGACGTTACTTTTTTCGTTGGTGAAAATGGCTCTGGCAAGTCGACTATTATGGAAGCCATCGCTTTGGCACTTGGCTTTTCCGAAGAAGGCGGCACTCTAAACGTACGACTTAATTCAGCGAGTAGTTCATCAGGTTTATTTCAGTATTTAAGAATGATTAAAAGTTTTAAAAAGCCTAAAGACTATTACTTTTTAAGAGCTGAGAGTTATTACAATGTCGGCACATATATGAATGAACTGAACTATGTAAAAAGTTATGGTGGCAATATTCATGCTTGTTCACATGGAGAAAGCTTTTTAAAGTTGCTGACTCATAAATTACAAGGTGAAGGGCTTTATTTATTAGATGAACCTGAAGCTGCTCTTTCACCTACCATGCAATTTGTCGCTTTGTCGGCTATTCATGAATTGTGCAAAAAACAATCACAACTCATCATTGCAACGCATTCCCCAATTTTACTGGCTTATCCCAACGCTAAGATTTATCACTTTTCTGACACCGGAATCCGTGAAGTCCAGTATGAGCAAACGGAACATTTCCGTGTGATGCATGATTTTTTAAATAATTACCAAAAGCGTATCCAGCAAATCATGGATGAAGAATAATGTGAGAA
Source organism: Acinetobacter sp. IK23 (assembly GCF_035615275.1). NCBI lineage: Bacteria > Pseudomonadati > Pseudomonadota > Gammaproteobacteria > Moraxellales > Moraxellaceae > Acinetobacter > Acinetobacter sp. IK23. The sequence goes on along the minus strand of NZ_JANBNX010000003.1, from coordinate 142,369 downwards.
ATACCTTTTATAACAGCAAGTTCGAATAACAAGCAGATCTACACAGGACACTATAAAATCATATTTTACTCTAAGAAATAAACACCGGATTAAAATTCTAATTTTAAGTAAAAAAAGGAAATAAAAATCTAATATAAAGATAAAAAATAGAAAAGATTAAAATTTATATCCATTGAAATCTCACTATCATGAATTGGTAATAAAGTTGATACGTTTCTTGGAATATAAAAGTGAATCAATTCAGCACAGATGTCATTAATTTAGGACGAACACCCGAGCGCTTTGATGGTCTAGTCAACACACCTGTTTTTCGTGGTTCTACTATTGTTGTAAATAGCTTTAGTGAGTGGGAAGAATTTAAACGCAATGGTGGGGTGTATCGACATTACGGCCGTTTCGGTGCTGCAACAGCTAAATCTTTTGAAAGTGCAATCAATGCACTTGAGGGTGGTGCGGGTAGTATGGTGTTTCCATCTGGGTTATCGGCATGTACACATGCACTTATGGCTTGTGTAGAGGCAAATAGCCATGTCTTGATTGCCGACAACATCTATGGCCCAACGCGAAATTTTGCTGACAATATATTAGTCCGAATGGGGGTAAGTGTTGAATATTTTGACTCTACTAACCTTGAGGCATTAACTGAAAAAATTAATCATCGTACTAGTGTGGTGTTTATTGAATCACCGGGTTCAATGACATTTGAACTGAGTGATGTTGCGGCAATTTCTGCAATTAGTCATCAATATGGCGCAAAAGTATTAGTCGATAACTCTTGGGCAACGCCGTTACTTTTTCAACCCTTAAAGCATGGTGCTGATATTTCTATTCAGTCCGTAACCAAATACATTGGTGGCCATTCTGACATACTCATGGGCGTGGCTACTGCAAATGCCGAAACATACGAACAACTCACGAAAACTGGACATTTGTTTGGTGAGACCACAAGCCCAGACGACATTTATTTAGCTTCACGTGGCCTGCGAAGTTTGGCAGTAAGATTAAAACAGCATCAAAATAGTGCTCTAACTATTGCGCAATTTCTAACAACACATCCAGCTGTTAAGGAAGTGCTTCATCCTGCTTTAGAAACAAGCCCCTATCATGATTTGTGGTTAAGAGACTTTCATGGTTCATCTGGAGTATTTGCTTTTTATTTAAAAGAGTCTGAATCTTCTTATGTGCAAAAATTCTTTGATTCGCTGCAATTATTTCACATTGGTTTGTCTTGGGGTGGGTTTGAAAGTCTGATTTTACCTGTTGGACAAGCTTATCGAACCCATACCAATCTACCTAAAGATGGTTATTTAGTACGCTTAAATATCGGACTAGAATCGGTGGTCGATTTACAAAAAGATTTGCAACATGCACTAAAGTGCGCAGAACGAATGCGTGTTGAAAGTGTTATATAGTCGTCTTAAACCTAACTTTGCACATCAGCCGCTTTATGTGTGACAGGGGCTATTATTTTATTAGATATTGTATAGCGACCATCTACTAATTGGGATTCTGTTGCTGCGATATTATGTTCGTTTACTGTCGGTGCAAAAGCGAATTTAAACTTTATAGATCATCTAATTTTATGAAGGAAAGCCCTATTAAAAGGGCTTTGCCATCATTTAGCTAAGTTTTAAATACTCATCTTTTAATTTATCTAGGAAAATAAACAAGTTTTGGTTCATTTCTTGATAGTCATGACTCCTCAATTCTTCTCGGGTATTAACAAATTTATAATCATGAGCTTGATTGAGTTCAGTTGCTGAATGTTGAATGAGTAATTCAACAACTTCAGGCGTTAGTTCCATATGACATTGAAAACCATAAACTAATTTTGAGTATTCAACGATTTGTCGCGGACAACCTGCACTAAAAGCAATAATTTTTGTATCGTTGGTTAACCCGGGCATATCATTGTGCCAGTGGCCAACTTCTGTCATTTTTCCGAAGTGTGAAAATAGAGAATCTTTTAAACCATACTTTGTCAGCATAATAGGAAACTTACCAATTTCTCTTTCAGGGCTATGTTCAAACTTGGCACCTAAAGCTTCACCAATGAGCTGTGAACCTAAACATACGCCTAAAACGACTTTGTTTGCTTGGATAGCTTTCTTAATGACAGCTTGTTCAGCGAGTGAATTAAAATGAGGACACATTTCAACTGTAGTATCTGGACTTTGTGGGCCACCCATCACAATCAGGAAATCTATGTCTTCAACCGTAGAAGGTAAGGGGTCATTTAAATACACTCTTGAATATGTCATTTTGCAGTGATTATTTTGACCCCAAATTTCATATGCACCAGGTGCTTCAAAATCTTCATGAACAATAAAATGTAGGTGCATGATAGTTCCCTAAATTCAAAGAAGGTATAGATAGGTTTATTGCTAGATCTAAGCCAAAGATAGGTTATGAAGCTTAAGGGCTAGTGAACACATCCAGTTTTTCAAAGTTATATGGTCCAGTTTGGTATATTCTTTGCAGTTGTTGCTAATTTGATTATTTGAAAAAAAGAATATAAAATAAAAATAATCATTTAATTTATTTAATAATTTTAAATTATATTTAATTTTTCTTGTTGTAACTGTGATTTAAAGATAAATTTCTTAAATATTTTTATTTATGTGCTTATTCAAAAAATTAATAAGTGATAATGATTTTTAACATTATATAAAAATATACTTAAAAATTGTAAGTTGTTGTATTTGATAAAGACTATGAGTATGTTTTTTTATTCATTATTTGTAGTTATATTTCCATTTAGTATAGTTTTAAAATTTTAAACTATTAAATAGAAAATTATTTACTATTTATTTATATAATAAATTGTAATTGTTTTTTACAAATGTAAGCGAATGTTTGCTGTAGAATCAGTAAATTAATTTATATAAATTGCTTGAATAAGTGTTCTTTTGATGTATAATGAAGTCAACTAGAAAAAAGACTTATTAGTTTAGTAAATCCTCTTTTAGTATCGAAGCTTTATTCATAATCCTCCGTTTTTAAGATCTTAAGCTCAATTCGTTATTTTTTCCAAGTTAAACCCGTCATGTCTCATGGCACAAGTTCTTAAAAATCAATAGGATGTATATCATGTCTAACAACACAGCTACTGGTACAGTTAAGTGGTTCAACGAAACTAAAGGTTTCGGTTTTATCCAACAAGATTCAGGTCCAGACGTTTTTGCTCACTTCAAAGAAATCGCTTCTTCTGGCTTCAAAACTTTACATGAAGGTCAACGCGTGACTTTTAATGTTGTGCAAGGTCAAAAAGGCCCTAGCGCTACAAACATCATTCCTCAGTAATTAGTACTGTAGAATAGAAAAAGCCCTCATTTGAGGGCTTTTTTATTGACTAAAAAAAGAATAATTTCATCTTGGTCCCATCAAACTCTAATCAAGTGTTGTCTGAATGCTTTGTACTAAGACTTTTTGATGAAGAGAAAGAAAGTTTGACCAACAATTTTAAATTGAATCTGTTAGCTCTAGGATTTCTCATCATGAAACTTAAAAAATCACTTGATCGTATTAGAATAATATAAGAGGTATATAAAACCTTATATTACACTGAGTAAATATAAGGCTTTAATAAATTTGATGTTAACTGAAATTTTAAAAGAGATCTTTTAATTGATGTAAAAATCTCTTTTATATAATTTAACTAGCGATACGTGCTTCTGTTTTTTCAAGCTCAATTATTTTAATAATATAAGACCATGTTTTTTCCCGATTAACTAAACCTTTATCAATTGTGCCATCAATAATAATGCCATCAAGAATATTCAGAAAGAGGGTAGTTAATGCTTCAGGATCCTCAACATAAACTTTAATTAATATCGAAAAAACAAGCGTATAGATCCATTCACGATAGTCGTTAATAGGATTTTTTACTGAAGGATAAACTTGTACAACTTCCATGGTCGCCTTTTTAAATAAGCAGCCATTAAAATCGTCGGTATAAATCCAGTCAATATACCAATCAAATAAGCTCCTGAGCTGAACTAAAGGCAAATCTTTAGTATTGATTCTTTCTAATATAGCTGCCTGAATATCTGAATTTCTCTTGTAAAGGCATGATTCTATTAAATTTTCCTTGGACGGAAAATATTTGTAGAATGTCATTTTTGCTACATTAGATTCAGCAATAATTTTGTCAATTCCAATGCCGTTATAGCTTTTCTGATTAAAAAGGGCTATAGCTGTTGTTATAATAGTGTCTCTTTTTGACATCAATTTCCCCATTGTAAACTTTTGAATTCCGTTTCTTTTTAAAGTGGTCTCTTATAAAAGTTAATTTCAATCATATTGAAAAGATTGTCGCAATACAACAGATGAAATAATAAAAATGACAATATTTTTTGCTATCAATTGTTAATTAATTTATTAAAAAAATTTATTAAAACATGGATTGATTTGTGTAAATAATAAACCTAATATCGAATTGTTTAGGGATGAGTATACAATTTTATTGAGTAGCAAATGAATGCGCAATTAAAATAATGGAGAACTCAAAACCTAACTATAAGAATTAATTTGTTATTGAGAATGATTATGTCAAAAAAATTTGAAGATTTTAATAATCCAAGACAAAAAGCTTTACTGGGGATGAAGAATAGTATTCCTTCACAACAGTGGGAAGAAAATCTAGCATTTCTCAAACAATTAAGAGAAAAAATCGCTAAATTACCAGTATGTAAGCATCCAGCAATTGAAATTTTAAATAACGGACAGCTTGATAAATTTACCTTAACAAAAATTCATTTGGAATATCGCCACGCTATTGTACAAGTATTTACGGATGCTTTATTAATGGCTCAATTTCAGACTAAACAATTAGAACCGAAATTACACTCTGGAGCTAAAATGTTCCCACGTGTTTTATTAAGTTTAAATATACTAGATGAATTTGGTTTTAGACCTGGAACAGACCAAGATAATTATTATTTGGGTAATCCTGAATATGCACATTACCCACTTTATGAAGATTTACTTAATGATCATGGTCTAAATGAACAGGATCGAAGATCATACCATCCTTCAAAAATCGCAGATCAGGTAAGAACGTTTTTAGAATCTTCATACGATAGTTATATTAAAGTTGTTGCATTGCTTGCGGTTGCAGAAGAAGAAGTTATTCTTTTTAGTCCTCCGCTACGTGAGGCGACTAAAGCTGTTGGAATTGAGGTTGAGGGTGGTGGCTATTACCATGTACATGGTGTATCGACTGACGAGACATCAGAAGCAGCAGATGATGATCATGAAGATGACTTGTGGTTTGCATTGGCTCAAGGCATAACCAAAGATGATTATGAAAGTCTTACCGAGCTGTGTATGGAGTATTGCGCTTTATGGAATGAATTTTGGGATGCCCAAATTGCTTATGTCGATTTTATGGAGACAAAAAAACTGGCATAAACTTAATATTCTATTCCGAATGCTTCACGAAAGCTTATCCAATAGTGGATAGGCTTTTTTATTGGTGATTTTTATCTTAATTGATGAACTCTTATGTAATAGCGGATTAATTCAGGTATGGGCAAGCTATGTTAATTCAATTAGAACTCACATCGGAACTCGACATTACGCAGTTGCGGCAATACGATGATAAATATGACAACGAAATTAGTGTATTGACAGATATTTGTACTGAACTTTCTAAGAATAAACTTAATCAGTTTAAGATTCAGGCTTTTTCAAATGAGCTTTGGCCTGTAGATATCGAAACTGATCTGGTTGTTTTGTTAGAGCAATTGCCTGTTTGTATAAGAGAGATAAATTTGGGATCTGATTCTTCAATTGATTTATATGAGCAGGGTATAAGTAGAGAAATTTTATTAAAATTTAATCAGGGAAACTATAACTGCTATGGAAAAAGCCATGATGGGATCTGGGTGCCGAGTTATGCAGAAAATATCAGCCAAACAGATTTATTGAAAATGTTAAAAACTTTCTTAGATCATTTCTTATCAGCTTTAAAAAATAAGCACTCTAATAAATATCTTGTACAGTGGTTAAGTAACAATACCTAGCAAATTAACAGCAATCGATACTCTCCATCTTTTTCAACGGGTGCTCTATGCACACAAGGTAAAACCTTTTGAGTAGGATGATCTACTGCCAAACGCCACAAGTGACCTGTACCCAAATTTATCGGTTGTGCATGGACTTTAGGCTGATAATGTAAATCAAAAAAATACTCTGCTAAAAAGCTTTCAAATTCCGCTTCTGGGCCGTCGTGTAATGCTTTGAGTTTTTCTCTAATTTCTGGAATTAAAACTTTTTGTTCAACCTGATCATTAGACACAATATCACTAGCCGCACCATAATAGGTACATAAGAAAGTATCAGTTTCTATAGGCGAGCGATCAACATGAAACGAATAGACATCTGTTGAAATAAAATCTAGCTCTTCATCACGTTCATAGTGTTTAAGTAAATTAAGAACAGGTGATGCACCCATATCAGTTAAGAGCTGCATGTCTTTTAAAATAATGTCTCGAGCCAAATCACCTTGTTTTGAAAGCTCAAGTGCTAGCAAGTCTTCAGTAGAAATTTCGGTAATATTTTCTTTTAACTCAAGCCTAGCCACAATTTCTTTAAAGTCGCCAAGCAAATTTCTGTGCCAACAAATAGCATTTTTATGTCCTTGAAAATGTATATTTACAAGTTCAGTAAAAGTAGACACCACCTCAACTTGCTGGTGGTCAGAAAATGTATTTGTCATATGAAATTTAAATCACTCAAAACCCTGCCAATCATACACGTTTAGCGCTTCTAGGGCTGCAATCTTTAGCCGCAATTTTAGCTGTTAAAAAATGAATATAATGCAAGAAAAGTACAATAATGATATGAACTTTGGGTTCAGCTTGCCTATTATAAAATGGTTTTAAGTAACCAAGACAAGATGAGAAGTCGACTATTTTTATAGTCGTGTAAGGAAATAAGGACAGTTTTTAAAAGTAATAGGGTCGCGAGGAAAGTATGGAAGAAATTAAAACAATCGGTGTGGTTGGTGTCGGTGTCATTGGCGCAAGTTGGACAGCTTTATTTTTATATAAAGGCTTTAAGGTAAAGGTATATGACCCATACCCCATAGATGAAGAATTATTTAAAAAGAGAATACAAGCAAATTTAAATGATTTACGAGATTTAGATTTGCAAACGCAGCCTAACCATTCTTCACAAGATGTTCTTTCAAATCTAGAGCTTCACAACAACTTAAAAGATGTCGTAACCGATGTCGATTTTATTCAAGAAAATGCACCAGAGCGTTTAGATTTAAAGCAAAAGTTATATCAAGACATCACGTCATATTGTCCACAAAAGACACTGATTGCCTCAAGTTCTTCCGGCCTAAAAGTTTCAGACTTTCAAAAAGAGGCAACTCATCCCGAGCGTATACTTTTAGGTCATCCATTTAACCCACCTCATCTATTACCTTTGGTTGAAATTGTAGGCGGAAATTTAACAGCCCCACAGTTTTTAAAGCGCGCCTCCGAGTTTTATCAAAGCATTGGTAAGCACCCGATTATTTTAAATAAAGAAGTAAAAGGTCATGTTGCAAACCGTTTGCAAGCAGCATTATGGCGAGAAGCATTTTCACTGGTTAAAGAAGGTGTGTGTTCAGCCGAAGATGTTGATATTGCAATTACTAGTGGGCCAGGGCTGAGATGGGCATTATTTGGCCCTTATATAAATATGGAACTTGCAAACCAGAAGGGTTTTAAAGAGGCAATTCATCACTTAGGGCCACCTATGACCGAATGGTGGAATGATATGCAGGCGTTTCAGCATTCTGATGAAACTACAGAGGTGCTAGAAGCACAAACAAAAGAGCTTTTAAACCACTATAAACATGTCGACTTATCTCAAAAAAGAGATAAAGGGCTAGTCGATATTTTAAAGCTAAGACTACAGTTAGAGTTAGATTAAACTCATTTTTTAGAAGTGCCAAACAAGGTTTTACTGCAATGTTTGGCTTTTTTGTTGTGGCGTATTTAGGTAATATTCCTATTCTTCTTTCTGCTCAAAACTTATAAAAAGCTTGCTCTATTCCTAAGCTTTTAAAGTCATAAATTTACTCAGGTATATGAAACGATACTACAAACAAAATGAAGCGGCTGCTTTACATTCGACAACTGAACAAGACTGTTTTTTAATAGAAAATAACTCGCTTTCTATAGATGAGTTAAAAGAACATTTGCCATTTTCTGAAGAAGAAATTAGGGTTCGTAGATCAGTTTTGGGTTTAGTCAGAAGAGATCAGCAAATGCGGCCTTATTAATTTTACCAAATGGTAAATTTTAATTGAAAATAAATGTTTCAAGAAATCTTAATAATTTAGAAAAATTGTGGATGAGTTATCAAAACCATACTTTTTTTAGGTGATTGTTTTGCAAGTTTTACAGAACACTTTAACTAATTACATTCAATAATAATAACATTTCACTCCTTTACATTTGTTTCATCATAATCAGAACCATAAATCATTTTAAGATCAAAACTTTATAACAATTGAGATCGAGGAGGTTAAAAATGCCAAAATATTTAGCCGTGGCTGAAAAGGTTTATAAAAACATTCAAAAAGATGACTTATTCACCAATGATCTTACACAAAATCTGAATTGTTTGATCAGTCAGATACGTAAGGCCATTAAAGGAGTATGTCTTCAGCAATCACTTTACTAAGTTCAATTTTAGTTGGATGTAAATATTGGCTGGCAATTTGAGGAAGTTTATGAATTTGGTCGATAAGCGCTTGATCTAAACGTGGGTTTTTATAACCAAAGTTGACCGCTGAATACCACATTTGTAAGTCTAGATATGGGATATTCTGGTCATCAAAAATATAGCTGCCCTGACAATCCGTAAAAATTTTAGGTGGGTTTACATAGTGTACTGTATCGCCGTGTGAACAATACTTTGCCTCATCTGCTAGAAGTTGCGCTTCATCTAGTGGAACGCGGTTATTAGAACTAGTTGCAGAAGTGCGTTCTTGTTTGAATGTATGATTGTTGTTCATACTTCTATTCCTTTTACGGTTGGTATTTTCAGTATGTATGTTTTAGATACAGAGGCTGAGTGAAAAGAGTTGTCATGTTTAAAAGGTAAAGGGAAGCCCCACAGCTGGTGTAATATCTGTGCGTTTTTTTTCCATCGGACTTTTAAACTGTTCGTTTGATAGATAATTAAATTCAACAGAACTAAAAGCATTCACATGTTTGGAAAGTTTGTAGTTGGCTGTCATGCTTACAAAAGGAGATATACTTTGGCCCGGTTCATATGCTGCGATACCACTACGTTTACTTTCAGCATCACTGACGCCATAGTAATATTGGTTATATTTTGCGTTGTTCCACTGAAAACCAGCTTCTGGATAGACGGTTAAATTACCTTTGTCCAATTCAGCAAGGTAAGAAGCTCTTAAAATGGTTCCTTTACTACGGGATAAAGTATCGGTATTAAGCCGTGCTTTAAAACCACCATAAGGTGTAATTCGCATATAACTTGCACCTGCTAGGACAGACCATTTGCGTTTATCTAGTAAATAGAGTTCGCCGCTTGGATCATAAGTGTTGCCGTCATAGTGAGCATCGAGGCGTAATTGATTTTTGTCATCTTTGAATAGGTAATAACCGGCATCGTCGCCTTCAATATAAAATTTGTCATTGTCATAGAAAAAAACAGGTAAAAGCGTTTGAGAGGTTTTATGACCTTTATAAGCTTGAAAATTTACAGAATAGTTAAAACCCATTGTTAAATCTGGCGATGAGCTTTCTTGTGCATAAGCAGAGCAGTAAAAACAGCTATTGCTTATTACTATTGCTATGGAGATTCTTTTCAATGGTTTAATCATATTCAGTTTTTCTAGCTTTGTAGGGTGAAAAAATAATCGTTTTTTGGTCGTGTTCTGTTCAAAAATTTTTTTGAATATAAAAGTTAATTCTTATACAAATCTTAATAAAAAATTAAAAAAATCTTAATTTTGTATTTTCCTGTCAAATTCTTCTAATTTTGAATAAATATAGATTTTTGAAGAAGGCATAGTGATTGATTGTTTAAGTTTTGATTGTTTAAGTTTTGATTTTTATTAATTATTTTTCATTAAAAGAAAGTGTTCAATATTTTTTAATTAAATTATTAACGAGCAATAATTTTGTAAATTACAGAAGAACATAATCATTTTTTCACATTTTTTTGAAATATTTCTAATTAAAGAAATTTTTAAGATTTCCCGCATAAAGTCAAATTGTAATTTTTATAAAAATTCTTAAATTATTTGTGTGAGGCATTTTATGTTCATGGTCGACCAGCATTACTATACAGATCACACTGTACCTTGGCATATTTTATGTGACTTTGATGGAACAATCAGCTTAAAAGATACAACGGACTATTTGCTTGAAACTTATGCAAAAGCTGGTTGGGAAGAAATTGAGGAAGAGTGGGAGCAAGGGAAAATTGGTTCCAAAGTCTGTATGCAAAAACAGATTGAACTCTTGGATGTCTCTATTGATGAGCTGCGCGATTGCCTTGATCAAATTGAAATTGATCTTGGCTTCATCGAATTAGTGAAGATCACTGCTCAGTATAAAATTCCGTTGACTATTGTGAGTGATGGGCTCGATTTTGTTATTCGTCATATTTTAAAAAAATATCAGTTAGACCATTTACCTATTATTGCAAATCATTTGATTCAGACAGATGAAAGGTCATGGAAATTAGAGTTTCCAAATCAAGAAGCGAGTTGCGTAAGTCAAAGTGGAACATGCAAATGTAAGGTTGCAAATCAAAAACCTCAAAAGCATATTATCTTGATGGGTGATGGACGTTCAGATTATTGTTTAGCGGGAAATGCAGACTATGTTTTTGCAAAGAAATCTCTAATAGACCATTGCAAAGAAAACCAGATTTTCCACACAAAGTTTGAAAACTTTGTAGAAATTTGCCAACCCTTGGCTAAGCTACTCAGTAGTGATTTTGGAATAGATACTCCAGTAACGGTGATTACATGATAAAAGACAATTCATTTTTTTTATCGGGAAACCGAACTGGTATTTTACTCATTCATGGGTTGACGGGCACACCGAATGAAATGAGAGGAATTGCGCGAGTACTTCATCAGGCAGGCTATAGTGTATATGGTGTGCAGTTGGCTGGACACTGTGGCGATGTTGAAGATTTGGTAAATAGCCAATGGGAAGATTGGTTTGATAGTGTCGTTGGAGCTGCAGAAAAGTTAAAAGAACATACAGATGAGATATTTGTTGCCGGTTTATCAATGGGTTCTTTGCTGGCATTAAAATATGCATCGGCATATCCAGTTGCTGGCGTTATTGCCTATAGTCCGACTTTCCAATACGACGGTTGGAGCATTCCTTTGTGGTCAAAAGTGCTTGCACCTATTGTTCTGCCGAGTGTTCATTATTTAAATATTTGTCGTAACAATACTTTTGACGAAGCTGAACCTTATGGCATCAAAAATAAGGTATTGCGTTCGCGTATTGTTCAGGCTATGAACAGCGGCGAAAGTAGTGAAGCTGGTTTGCCGGGTAACCCTTGGCATTCATTATTCCAGTTACAGCGTCTTTCGCGGAATGTTCGTAAAAACCTCTCAAATATTACGGCTCCATGTCTTTTATTGCATGCCTATGATGATGATATTGCTCACCGAAGAAATAGTGAGTTAATTTATGCCAAAGTGAAGGGGCCTAAGACCTTAATCTGGCTTTATAACAGCTATCACATGATTACGATTGATAATGATCGAAAACAAGTGATTGATGAATCCATTCGATTTATTGAACAGTACCAACATCCAAAAAAGCAGTTAGAGCATCCATCAACTCGTCAAGAACGTAGAACTTCACCTGAAAAAATTGGTGAGCTTTTATGAATATTGTAGTGTTCAGTGTATGGATGCTAACCATTTTGATTGATACTGTTGGGCAGTTGGCTTTTAAGGCTGCTGCTCACGAAAGTAAAACCAATGAAGGCCTAGAACATTGGTGGTTCATGGCGAAACGTCCATGGATATGGCTCGGTATTTTTTGTTATATCTTTGAGTTTGTCGTTTGGCTTGCTTTCCTCTCGCTGGTTCCACTTTCTGTTGGGGTCATGTTAGGTTGTATCAACATTGTTGTGATTATGCTTGCTGGACGCTTATTTTTTAATGAAAAATTAACTCGAAATCGATTAATTGGTGTAGTTCTGATAGCGATCGGTGTCACTATTGTTGGGATTGGGGCATGAAAAAATTTTATATTATTGGTTTTTTAATATTAATGCTCTTCGACACTTTGGCTCAGATCAGTTTTAAGCTAGCTTCCATTCATGCGATGCCTTTGACTTTTGATGTACATTGGTTAATCAGAGTTTTTGGGCATCCTTGGATTTATGGGGCTTTTATTGGATATATAGGTGCCTTTTTTATCTGGATGAATTTATTAAAGCATGCGCCTATAGGGCCTGCTTTTGCAGCTTCACATTTAGAACTCATCACGGTGATGTTTTTGTCGATTTGGCTGTTTAATGAGCCGCTAACTTTTACAAAAGTTACTGGCGCTATTCTTATTTTTGCTGGTGTTTGCTTCTTGGCTAAAGATGAAGAAGAGAGCCATAGTCATGAAGAAGTCGCCACAAAATAAACTTTAATCAATTATTCTTAAAACCGTCGTAACACCCGTAACTAATATTTGCGAATGTTAGTGTGATGCTAATAAGCATTATGAGTGTATGGCGGTTTTATTGTTTCTGAAGTTAATAAATTGAAAATTAAAAAAGCTTCAAAATAAGCAATCTAGTTATATATAAATAAATATGTTCTTATCCATTACTTATTTTTCTTAAATAGCATTATGTAATGCTTACTGCGGCACAGCTAAACCGTTATTATTTATATCAGATTGATACTCCATAATGAAAAACGGTATAGAGACTTTAAAATGAAAAAGCTTGCAATGACTTTAGCTGTTTTGGTTCCACTCTCAGGCTATAGCTTCGCCAATGACTCGACGGGTTATGTCGGTACAGGTGGCATTCAGTATTTAAAAAACGCACAAGTTGCGATGCAAAGTGAAGATTTATTTATTAGTAAAAAGATAATTAAAGTTGATTATCTATATAAAAATTTAAGCAACAAGGATGTTACTGAAACCGTTTTGTTTCCACTACCACGTGTAGATAACTTTTTTGAAGCAGATTTTGCAAATACTGAAGCACTTTTAAAAAGCTTTAAAATTGTGGTGGATGGTCAAAATATAAAACCCGAAATGCATGTCAGAACGTTTATTCAAAAAGATGAAAAATCGCCTTTACTGGATGTAACCGATGAGTTTAAGCAATGCGGTTTTACTGAAAAAGATATGCTCAATCCATGGATTCGTAGTAATTATGATTATTTGAATTATCAAGATAAGCTAAACAAATGTAATAAACCACAAATGCAGAAAATTGTAGCTCAATTTGAAAAAGATGATGTGATCCCGTGGTCATCTCAAGTTATTTATAGCTGGAAGCAAACTTTCAAAGCCAATAGTTTGACTAAAATTCATCATGAATATAAACCGTTAGTGGGTGGTTCTGTTGCGCTATATCCGGACGAAGATAGTAAGCAATTTTGCATGGATAAACAATTTAAGCAGGGTCTTAAAAAAGCTCAGGCAGAACATTCGCCGTTTAGTGCTTTAGGTTATATTTTGACGACAGGTGCTAACTGGGCAAAGCCTATTGAAAACTTTAAGTTAACGATTGAACGTGATAAAGGCGAACTGGTTTCATTTTGTTGGGATGGCAAAGTCAACAAAATTAGTCCTACTCAATTTCAAATGACCAAAACCAAGTTTGTACCAAAACAAGACTTAGACGTTATTTTTGTTCATCTGCCATAAGCTCATACAAACTTTAATCTGTATAAAATTGCATCACTTTTGATTGTGTGTCATGACCTAACTATGGCGCACAATAACAAGAGGATGCCGTATGTTGCTCAAGGGAAAAGTAGCAGTAATTTTTGGAGGGAGCGGTGCAATTGGCACTGCGATTGCGCAGGTTTTCCTTCGTGAGGGAGCACATGTTTATTTATGCGCAAGAGATTTAAATAAACTGCAAAACATTGCGACACAACTGCAAAAATACGAAGGCGCGGTACATACCGTCAGTGTCGATGTGCTAGATAGCCAAGCAACCAGTGAGGCAGTTGCTCAAATTGCTCAAGCGACGAGTGGTTTAGATATCGTCATCAATGCGACCAGTTTTATTCATAATCAAGGCAAAGAAATTTTAGAATTAAACCTTGATGAGTTTGTAGGGGGAATAAATCCATTTCTAACGGCGCAGTTTAATATCTCTAAAGCTGCGGTGCCTTTTATGGGCGGTAAGCGCGGTGGAACCATCATTTCAATTGTGGCACCTTCAGCACGAATGGCGATATCAGGACATTTAGGACATATTGTGGGCTGTGCTGGAATTGAGGCATTTATTAAAGCGCTTGCCAGTGAGCTAGGCCCTAAAAATATACGGGTACTCGGTGTACGCTCACATGCAATTATTGATGCTGTTCAAGCGGGCTCTTATACACGCGAATTGTTTGAGTCTAAAGCACAGGCCATGGGGCTCAGCATAGGGCAATGGCTTGAAGGTGCTGCTCAGAGCACCATGCTAAAACGACTACCGACACTTTCACAAGTTACAGAAACCGTTGCTTTTCTTGCCTCGGAACATGCGAATTCAATGACCGCAACGGTTGTAAACATGACTGCTGGTGCAATAATCGATTAGCGTAGTTTATTTTTAATCCAATAATCTAAACTAAAGTAACGGCCACCTCCAAGTACAAGCAGGGCAAGTAGCATAATCATATAGGTCGCGGCAAATTCAATTCCGTTATTTAAAATAACAAACGAACCGCTCGATGTAAGCCAGTCATAGTTGCCATAGTTCTGTAGGATTTCACGAGCTTTATCTAACTTTTCAGCAGAAGCCAATACTTGCATGTTAGCAAAGGGAGCATGCGGGTCTGCGATTGCTTGCCATCCATTTGGGAGGTGTACCGTAAATATTGCAACTAACATGGTAATAATAAGAGGAATACTAATTAAACGGGTAAACAAACCCAGTGTTAAAAGTATTGCACCTGCCAGTTCAGTTGACGTTGCAAGCACGGCCATTAAATAGGGGAAAGGAAGTCCCAATCCTCCATCTGAGCTGCCAAACCATTCTACAATGTCATTGAAGTGCATCAATTTATTTGTACCCGCCATCCAAAATATAGGGACGAGGTACAATCGAAGAGCAAGTGCTGCAATGCCATCAATATGTTGTAAAGACTTACCGAGATTTTGATAATATTGAGATAAGCCATAAATAAAGTTCTTCATGATAATTTCACATCCAATGCGATTGAATAATAATTAGTCGGATGGAAACTGTATTTCTTACATAAAAAATTTTTTTATTTACGGTGTAATAAAAAAGGATTTGGTCCGTCTAACTTTATGTACATGTGTACAAACCGAGAAATTAGCATTAAAG
Source organism: Acinetobacter sp. IK23 (assembly GCF_035615275.1). Lineage (NCBI taxonomy): Bacteria > Pseudomonadati > Pseudomonadota > Gammaproteobacteria > Moraxellales > Moraxellaceae > Acinetobacter > Acinetobacter sp. IK23. The sequence goes on along the minus strand of NZ_JANBNX010000003.1, from coordinate 126,841 downwards.
GAATACGAAAATGAACAAACTCAACTCAATGACTTCAGTAGCAGCATTATTAGCACTTTCAGTTGCAGGTGCTACGCAAATGGCTGTAGCAGCAACCAATACGACAACTGAAGTACATGCAACTAAAGCAGCAGATGGTAAATGTGGTGAAGCGAAATGCGGAGCTAACAAAATGAAAAAACATGAAAAATCTGCGGAAGCAAAATGTGGAGCAGCTAAAAAAGCAGCAGATGGTAAATGTGGTGCAACTAAAAAAGCAGCGGACGGTAAGTGCGGTGCAGATAAAAAAGTTGCTGATGGCAAGTGTGGCGCTAAGTAAACCATCTGATCAAGGATGATGTCGGCCTTCTATTAAGTGTCGGCATCATTTCCAAAAGGAGAAGTCACCATGATGCAGTTGAATGGTGTAGGGCTTGGTTTAAGACGAGATTTCATAGATTCATTTCTAACGGCAAAAACATATCCCGACTTTATTGAGGTTGCCCCAGAAAATTGGCTAGGTTTTGGTGGTCGACATGCAAAATTACTTGCACAGTGTGCAGAAAAAGCACCGTTAATTTGTCATGGCTTGTCATTATCTATTGGAGGACCGCATCCACTTAATCTCGAATTTATAAGTAAAGTAAAAAACTTTTTAGAACAGTACGAAGTACCAATTTATTCTGAACATTTAAGTTATACAAATGATGGCGGCTATTTATACGATTTGTTGCCAATACCGATGACAGAAGCTGCGGTTAAATATGTTGCTGAACGTATTTTGCGTGTACAGGATATTTTAGGAAAAAGATTAGTTATAGAGAATGTTTCTACTTATGTCATGCCGAATGCCGAAATGAGTGAAGCCGAATTTATTCGTGAAGTGATTCAACATGCAGACTGTGATTTGCTGCTTGATGTAAATAATGTCTATGTCAACAGTACCAATCATGGTAGCGATGCATTCGGATTTATTCAGAACATGCCAAAGGAACGAATTCGTTACTTACATATTGCTGGACATGAAAAAGTTCAGAAGAACTTATTAATTGATACCCATGGGGCGGAAGTTTGTGACCGTGTTTGGGAATTGTTGAGATATACCTATCAAGTATGCGGAATAAAACCGACATTATTAGAACGCGATTTTAATATTCCATCATGGCAAGAATTAGAAGAGGAACTCGCCAAAATCAAACTCATTCAACAACAGGAGACTGGCTATGAAGGGAAATCAAATATCCTTCCAAACCATGCAGCAACAGTTTTGTGACTGGATTCGTGATCCTGATTTGGAATTACCTCAAGCTCTTCCTCCTCAAAGAATGCAAGTTTATCGGGATTTACTTTTTAATAATATTTGTTCATTTATTGATTTAGTTTATCCCGTGGCTCGTGCGATGTTGCCAGAATTAAAGTGGCAACAATTGCTGTTAGAGTTTTTTCAAAAAGCTAAAAGCCGCTCACCTTTATACAATGATATCTCTTTAGAGTTTAGAGAGTATTTAACAGGGCAACAGCATCCGATATTGCAAGAATATCCTTGGTTGGCTGAGTTATTACAGTTTGAATGGCTAGAATTATATTTAGACACTGTTGAAATTGAAGATGTTGTTTTACATGAAAATCATGCTTGGCAGTTAACCACTAAAGTATGGGTATTGGTTTATCAATATCCCGTTTATACGTGGACGACTTTAATGGCACCAGAACAAGTAGAACTTGCACCGGGTGCAGTAATGGTCTGGCGCGATGAACAAGATAAAGTATGTATTGAACAACTCTCTCCACTTTTTGCTATGCTGATTGAACAGTTAACGCAAAATATAACTTTAACTGACCATGATATTTTTATACTCATTCAATCTGTACTCGCTGACTTGTCTGAGTCTGAAATTTATCTGCAAATTCAAGAACTCAAAAACCTCTTATCTCGACTACAATTAATTCAAATTCCCCATGATTTTAAAGAGGCACAAGGATGACTTCAGCCGCGGCATCACGTCATGACGACTTAGGGGATCAACTACATAACGCAGCCTTTTTACAAGACTTAAGGCAGCAAATGACTAAATTTGCTTTTTTACAGTTATCCTCACTTCCGCAAGCTGAAGATGTAGTGCAAGAGGCTTTAACCAGTGCTTTTCAAAACTTAGATTCATTTAAAGGGCGGGCTGCATTCAAAACATGGGTATTCGCTATTTTAAAAAATAAAATTATTGATGTGGTTCGGCAAAAGTCACGTTTGGTCGCCATGTCTGAATTATTTAAAGACGAGGAAAGCGAACTCAGTGTTGATGAATTGTTTGATGCTTCAGGACACTGGCATAAATATGAAGCACCTCAAGCATGGCAAAGCCCTGAAGAAATGATGGAACAGTCAGATTTTTGGATAATTTTTGAAGCCTGTTTAGATCATTTGCCTGCCAAATATGCTCAGGTTTTTATGATGAGAGAAGTGGTAGAGCTGAGTTCTAACGAAATTTGTAGCAAGCTGGAGTTATCTATTTCAAACTTTAATGTGTTGATGTATCGAAGTCGTACCCGTTTACGGGAATGCTTAGAAAATAAATGGTTACTGAAGGAGGATTGTTCATGTTGACATGTCGACAAGCCACTCAACTGTTGTCTGAAAAACAAGATAGACCGCTTTTTTTACGTGAGCAAAGTAGTTTACAACTGCATTTGTTGGCATGCCGATCATGCCGCCGTTATGCAAAACAGATCAAAACAATTAGTCAGCTTTCCAAAGCATTTAAAAATTTGGATAACTAACTTTAGTTAAAAATTTATTTATTGCTGGCCTTAACACGCTAAAAGCTTACATACTATAAAACTAAAGGAATTTTTAAGACAGGATGAAACGTGAATTTAAAGAATCTTGAAGCATTTTATTGGGTTGTGACGTTAAATAGCTTCAATAAGGCGGCAATTAAATTACAAACGACGCAACCTGCTGTCTCTCAAAAAATCACATCTCTTGAAAATGAATTAGGTTTTAAGGTTTTAGACCGAAGCTTGCGGCAGTTTAAACTGACCCATAAAGGCATGACCTTATTTAAATATGCTGAAAAGTTTATGCGTTTAGAAACCGATCTAGTCGCAGAGCTTACCGAAAACCAGCACCTGACGGGAACCATTCGTTTAGGCGTTTCCGAAACCATTGTGTATACGTGGCTCGTTGAATATATCGAAAAAGTTCAACAAGAATTTCCAAAAGTTTCGGTCGAAATTGTGGTTGACCTGACACCTAATTTACAAGAAGGCGTTCGTACAGGTGACTTGGATATGGCCTTTTTACTTGGCCCAACCTTGGCTTTTGAATGTATTGAGCAGTCCCTTTGTAACTTTGAACTGAGTTTCTTGGCAGCACCATCGTTTAAAGGTGGAATTGGACAAATGTCTTTTAAAGCCTTAATGTCGCATACCATTTTAACTTATCCAAAAATTACCTATCCCTATAAAGAATTAAAGGCCAAAATGAAAGAAAAAGGGATTGATGAACCACTGTCAATTACTAGCTATTCTTTAGCGACTTTATTGCGTCTCGCCGAGCAAGGCTTAGGTATTGCGGTAGTGCCAACTTTAACGGCTTTAAAGGAAATTACCGATGGTCGTCTGGAAATATTAAATACACCTATTCGCTTAAAAACTTTTCATTTCACGTCTATTTATATTCACGGGAATGATATTGCCTTGAAAGAAAAATTAACTGAGGTTGCTGTTAAAGTCTCGGCGAGTGCCATGAAAAGGCTGAATGAGCAAATTAAAAAATAAGCAGAGTTGGTAATCTTTTCATCTCATTTTTCTTCTCTAAATTATCGCTGCTTGTATGCAAAGTCATAAAAGCAGCTTATGTGCTTCGATAAGTAAAATTTATCCTGAGTTTCAATTAAATCAAAAAATAATAAAAATTAAATACTTATAAATTTTAATTTATGTAAAAAGTCTTATTGTCCGTAGGGACGAGCTATGTTTTTATTTGAGATACAAGATTTGATCACCGATTAAGTTGATTGGGGAATAGGGAATCTTTGTCATTTTAAAGGATTAAAGAATATCGTTTGGGACAAAAAATGGTGTTCTTGGTTCAACTTGAAATAGCGTTGTTAAGCTCAAATGGATGAGGAACGCATTAATATGTCTTTACTAAAATCTTCTTTTTTATCAGATCGCCAATGGGCCATTGTAGCCTCAATCTTTATGATGGCGACCTCTGCAATGGGGCCAGGATTTTTAACCCAAACTGCTGTATTTACAGTGAAGTTAGGCGCTGCATTTGGCTTTGCAATTTTAGTTTCCATTCTCATTGATTATGTCGTTCAACAAAACATTTGGCGAGTAGTAACACTCACTCAAATGCGTGCATCAGATATTGCCAATAAGGCATTACCGGGTAGTGGTTATTTACTCGCGTTTCTGGTGATTTTGGGCGGTTTTTTCTTTAGTGTCGGTAATATTGCCGGTGCAGCTTTAGGTTTAAATGCGCTTTTTGGCCTAGACACAAAGTGGGGCGGTATTTTAAGTGGTGCATTAGCCATTTTGATTTTTGCATCAAGAAAAGCAACGCTTGCCATGGATAAAAGCATGATCGTGTTGGGATTGCTTAAAATCCTGCTGATTATTATTGTTGCTGTCATTGTGATGCCTCCTGTTGGGCAAGCTATACATCAAACCTTTGCGCCAGATCAGATCGACTTTGCCATTATTACCACCATTGTTGGCGGTACGGTTGGTGGCTATATCTGCTATGCGGGTGCACACCGTTTACTCGATAAAGGTGCTGTTGGCCCTGAAAATATTGATGAAGTTGCTAAAGCTGCGACCAAGGGCATTGTTGTGGTCGGCATCATGCGCTACGTATTGTTTTTAGCGTTTTTAGGTGTGGTGGTGAGCGGTGCAACCATTGATTTAGCCAGCCATGACGCCAATCCGGCAGCTCAAGCATTCCAATATGCAGCAGGTACATTTGGTTTTAAATTATTTGGTTTAATTTTCTGGGCAGCGGGTATTAGTAGCACCATTGGCGCAGCATATACTTCAGTGTCATTCTTTACTGCGTTTAAAAAGAACTTAACACCAAAACAAACCAACTATACGACCATTACCTTTATCGCATTGGCTTTATTGCTCTATGTGTTATTGGGTGCAACTCCGGCAGGTCTACTCATTTTTGTCGGTGGTTTTAACGGATTGGTGTTGCCAATTGGTCTTACAATTTTTGTGTATGTTGCCGCGTGCCGTAAAGATTTGATGGGTAATTATAACTATCCAAAATGGTTGCTTATTTTGGGTGGGTTAACATGTCTGTTAACGTGGTGGATGGGCTACATGTCGTTTACGACTGTGTTTAACTATTTGACCAAGCTTTAAGCCAGACTGCGTGAAGTGATAAAGGAATAATGCCATGTTTGTAGATTTAAATAGTGATTTGGGTGAAAGCTTTGGTTCATGGAAAATGGGTAATGATGACCAGATTTTACCTGTCGTGACCAGTGCCAATATTGCTTGTGGCTTTCATGCGGGCGACCCACTCGGCATTTTAAAAACGGTTCGTAAAGCCGTTGAGCTTGGCGTGACTATTGGTGCTCACGTGTCTTATCCAGACCTTGTAGGCTTTGGCCGCCGTAATATGGATTTGTCACGTGACGAACTGATGGCCGATGTGCTTTACCAAATTTCTGCACTCGATGGCTTGGCGAAAGTGGCGGGCTCAAAAGTACAATATGTTAAACCACACGGCGCGCTCTACAACACCATTGCCCATGATCAAGCTCAAGCAGCAGCCGTGATTGATGCGATTAAAATGTATAACCCTGAACTGGTCTTAGTGGCTTTGGCTGGGTCGAACTTAGTCGAGCAAGCACGTGCGGCTGGTTTAAAAGTTGTATCAGAAGCATTTGCTGACCGTGCATATAACAGCGATGGTTCATTGGTGTCTCGCCGTCTAGAAGGTGCGGTTTTACACGACTCGGCATTTGTTGCGAGCCGTGTGGTGTCTATGCTCAAAAATGGTGGAGTTGAGTCAATTGACGGTGTATTTACCCCAATTCAAGCCGACACCATTTGCTTACACGGCGACACCGATGGTGCGCTAGAGATGTCGGCTGCCATTAAAGCCGAGCTTGTAAAAAACAATATTGAAATTCGCCCGTTTGTAAATAAAGCATAAGGATGAGCACAATGTATAAGGATATTAAAGTCGACCCAGCTCAGCTTGAAGCCGCTTTAGATGCGCGTTTAAAAATTCGTGCAGGTTTTGATAAACCGACAGCAGGCATGGCTGCGGGCATGACGCAGGTCAACATGATTTCGGTGCCAAAAGAGTGGGCATATGACTTTTTACTCTATGCACACCGTAACCCGCAAAGCTGCCCAGTGCTTGATGTGCTCGAAGAAGGTATCTATGCAACTAAGCTTGCGGCAGATTCAGATATCCGAACTGACTTCCCTCGTTATCGCGTTTGGAAAGATGGCGAAATGGTCGATGAAGTGACCGATGCAAGAGAGATTTATAACGCTCATCCTGATTTGGTGACTTTCTTAATTGGTTGTAGCTTTTCTTTTGAAACAGCTTTGCAAGAAGCAGGTATTGAAGTTCGCCACATTCATGACGACACCAATGTGCCGATGTATCTAAGCAATATAAAGTGTGAACCAGCGGGGCGTATTTCAGGAAATATGGTGGTTTCAATGCGACCAATTCCATCGCATCAAATTAGTGAAGCGGTAAAAATTACAGCACGTATGCCGAGTGTACATGGCGCGCCTGTACATATTGGTCACCCTGAAAGCTTAGGAATTTCGGATGTAAATAAGCCAGACTTTGGCGATGCTTCTCGTATTGAAGCGGGTGAAATTCCAGTGTTTTGGGCGTGTGGCGTAACGCCGCAAGCTGCCGTTATGAATTCGAAAATTCCTTTTGCGATTAGTCATGCACCGGGTCATATGTTTATTACCGACATTCCTGACCGTGCTTGGATTGGCTAACTGGACTAAAGAAGAATTAAAAGGATAAGCAAATGCGTTTTTTATCGGTAAACGCCGATTGTTTTCTAATTGAGCTTGCGAGCTTAGAGGAAACTTTGGCGTTATACAATAAATTGCAAAATACGCAATTGAATGGAATTAAAGACTTAGTCCCTGCTGCAAAAACAATTTTGGTTTTTTTCAACGAAATCGAAACTAACTTTAAAACGCTGGTTACTTCAATTCAGAGCCTCAAAGTTGATTCTGGATTTGAGCGTAGTGGCCAAGAAGTGATTGTGCCGATTTGCTATAACGGCGAAGACCTTGCGCAGGTTGCTGAGTTCCAAGGTTTGTCTGTGGCTGATGTAATTAGAAAACACCACGAAAGCGTATGGAATGTGGCTTTTATTGGCTTTGCGCCGGGCTTTGCTTATATAAGTAGTCCCGATAAGCCTTTTACCGATATTCCACGCTTAACGGTTCCGCGTAAAAAAATACCGTCAGGCTCTTTGGGTTTGGCTGGAAAATACTCTGGTATTTACCCAAAAGACAGTCCTGGTGGCTGGCAGCTGATTGGGACTACATCAGAAAAAATGTGGGATTTAGAGCGTAAAAATCCTGCATTGCTGTTACCGGGTATGACTGTACATTTTGAAGATGTTACGCATCGTCCAACTACTGTGTCTGTACCGCAGCAAATTACTCGTAAGGTTGAGCCGAAACAATCTCCGCCACTATTTACGATCACTGCGCCAAGTTTACAAATGCTTATTCAAGATGAAGGGCGCCTAAACCAGACCAATATTGGGGTTGGTGTAGCAGGTGCAATGGACTTATCTGCCATGCATAGTGCTAACCGTATTGTGGGTAACCCAACCGCTACACCCGTCATTGAAGTTTTAAATGGCGGCCTAAAAGCCAAAATGCAGCATGCAGGCGTCATTGCAGTTGCTGGTGCTATTTCAAACATTCGTGTGAAATTTGCTGACGGTCAAACCGCAGACTTTGCAAGCTATCAACCGATTGATCTAGATGAAGGCGATGAATTTCAAATTCAGCCACCGACAGCAGGCTTAAGAAACTATCTGGCAGTTCGTGGTGGTATAGATGTTGAACCAGTACTCAATAGTGCTTCGTTTGACAGTTTGGCGGTATTAGGGCCAGAGCCTTTAAAGCTTGGAGATACCATTTATCAAGGACAGGTGAAGGCTACCAACATTAATGTAAATGAAGTGGGCAAAAGCGACTTACCAAAAGCTGGCGAAGTGGTCGAGCTAGATATTGTGATGGGGCCACGCACTGACTGGTTCGAACAAGACAGTATTGAACTACTCTGTCAGCAAGAATGGCTGGTAACCAATGAAAGCAACCGCGTCGGCCTAAGACTTTCAGGTGAGCAGGCTTTAACTCGCAAAATTACCTACGAGTTGGAAAGTGAAGGTACATGCATTGGTGCTTTGCAGATTCCACCGAGTGGTCAACCCGTTTTGTTCATGAATGATCACCCTTTAACGGGTGGCTATCCGGTCATTGGCTCTGTTGCTAAACACCATTGGGGCTTGGTGGCACAGATTCCGGCAGGTTGCCGCATCAAATTTAAAAAAATTGCCGAATTTACAGATTTTGAGAATGAATGATGAATACAGAAAAATTATTGATTGCTAACCGTGGTGAAATTGCTGTTCGTATTATTCATGCTTGCCGTGATATGGGCATTTCATCGGTCGCGTTATATGCAGATGATGATATTGGCAGCATGCATGTCGAACTTGCAGATGAAGCATGGGGCTTGGCCGGTGCAACTGCTAGCGAGACTTACCTAAATATTCCTGCCATTATTGAAGTTGCTAAGAAATCAAAAGCGACGATGGTACATCCCGGTTATGGCTTTTTATCTGAACGTGCTGAGTTTGCCCAAGCCGTGATTGATGCGGGTTTAAAATGGGTAGGGCCATCTCCAAGTGCCATTGAAAAACTAGGCGATAAAATCGAAGCGCGTAAAATTGCTGCTTCAGTTGGTGCACCGTTAGTTCAAGGTACGCAAGATCCACTCAACAATGCAGATGAAGCTTTAGAGTTTGCTAAACAGTTTGGTTTACCGATTGCCATTAAAGCGGCGTTCGGTGGTGGTGGGCGCGGCTTAAAAGTTGCGTGGAAACTTGAAGAAGTGAAAGAGCTTTATGAGTCGGCAGTACGCGAGGCAAAAGCTGCCTTTGGTCGTGGTGAATGTTTTGTCGAGCAATATCTCGATAAACCGCGCCATGTAGAGGCACAAGTCATAGCCGACCAACATGGCAATATTGTGGTACTTGGTACACGTGATTGCTCGTTGCAACGCCGTAACCAAAAGTTAGTCGAAGAAGCACCAGCGCCATTTATTAGCGATGAGATTTACCAGCAAATTTTAAGCTCAGCAAAAAATATCTGTCAGGCTGCAAACTACGTGGGTGCAGGAACAGTTGAATACTTACTGAGTCGTGATGGCAAGCTTTCATTCTTAGAAGTAAATACGCGTTTGCAAGTTGAACACCCAGTGACTGAAGAAACTTCAAAAGTCGATTTGGTGGTTGAGCAAATTCGCGTGGCACAGGGCCATGAGCTTTCGATTAAAGAAACACCAAAAGCACAAGGTCATGCGATTGAGTTTCGTATAAATGCCGAAGACCCAGCACGTGGTTTTATTCCAGCCTTTGGTGTATTGAGTTTATTTGAAGCACCGTTTGGTAACGGTGTACGAGTCGACACAGGTGTTCGTACTGGATCATTAGTGTCGAGTCACTTTGACTCACTCATGGCAAAACTGATTGTGACTGGCCCAACTCGTGAGGTTGCAATTGCTCGCGCTAAACGTGCTTTAAAACAATTTAAAATTGAAGGTGTAGCATCAGTTTTAGACTTTCACCGTGCGGTACTCAACGAGCCTGACTTTACCGAAGAATTTAATGTACACACGCGTTGGATTGAAAATGACTTTAAACAAGAGTTAAAGCCGACTAAACGTGGTATTCCAAACCATCAACAACCAATGCTACTCAGCTACATTGAAATTGATGGCAAGTTACACCGTTTAGGTTTACCTGCGGGCATGTTTGCACAAGGCCCAGCAACCTCAGTTCAAGCTCAAACCGCTGAACCAGAAGTAAGTGCCGAGCATTTACTTGCCCCAATTAATGGTGTGATTAGCACTTGGAAAGTCGAAAATTGTGAGCAAGTGACCGAAGGGCAAGTAGTTGCCATTATGGAAGCCATGAAAATGGAAGTGCAGGTACTGGCACACCGTAGTGGTGTGATTCAGATTAGCGCAGAGAAGGGTGCGACCTGCCATGCTGAAACCGTGATTGCGAGTATTAATTAAGTATTTACTTTATTGATTGTTTATTAATTAATTGAGTCGATGGTTTTAACCTTTCATTAACCAATTTCAACTTGAAAGCCTGTACTGGTTATGAGATATTTATCACAGTTAAGTGATATAAATATTGATCACTGTATTTAAAGCTCGCTTATGCGAGCTTTAATTTTTAGCCCAGTTTAAGCATTTCTCACTTAATGAGCTGGCTGCATAAAAAATAATTTGAGAATTTGGCACTCACTCAAAGGCGAATTGAAGAAAGCGAATGAAAATTCTACCTTCATCTGAATATGATCAAATTCTAAAATACAGTGTTTATTGGCTCGTCATATCCATTGTGATTGGAGTCGTCGCGGGGCTGGCATCGACCTCAATTTTTGTGGCTTTTGATATTTCAAATAAAGTCAGAAGTTTGCATCATTGGCTCATCTACTTTTTGCCTTTTGTGGGTTTTGGTATTGGTTATCTCATTAAAAAATATGGATCGCCCATTGAACGCGGAACACATTTACTCATAGATGAGATTCATCAGCCCAAGTCCTTCATTCCAAAACGAATGAGCCCCATCATTTTTATTACATCAATTTTAACGCAGTTATTTGGTGGTTCGGCAGGGCGTGAGGCACCAGCGGTTCAGCTTTCAGGTGCTTTAATTGACCACTTAAGTCATATTTTAAAAATCTCGGAAGACAATCGCAAAATCTGTTTAATCGCCAGTATTGGTGCTGGTTTTGCTGGCGTGTTTGGTTTGCCTATGGCTGGTGCAATCTATGGTTTAGAAATTACCGCTTTAGGTAATTTAAGATACTCAGCTATTTTTCCATGTTTTGTGTCAGCTCTGATTGCTTCGACCATTCCTGAGCTATTCGATATAGTTCATCCACATGTTTTTTACGTCATAAGTGAGTTTCCAGCCATTCATTTTGGCACGCTCATGAGCGAGATTGAGCGGTCAGGGGCAGTTGTAGTTGGTAAAGGTAAACCAGATTTTCCAGAGGGTACAATTATTCCACCGACAAAAATAGAAATTGTTCGGCCAAAATAAGTAAGAGGAAATTATGTCAGTAGATAATTTGGAAAGTATAGATTTTATTAGCACTAGTCCAGAGGGGGATATAGTGTTAACGATCTCTGATCATTTGGTATGGGGGGATGATGAGCATCTTTATATGCTGCAAGAAAAAATAAATAAGTATATTGATTTCATTGAGAGTGGTGATATTTATGAAAAGTATGAACAAGCTGTTGGTAAAAAATTTGTTATAGAACTTATTTATCGTTTCGATCCGCTTGTGACTGATCTTAAATTTATGGATAAGATTAAAAATTTTTTGAGTAGTATAGGCATAAAATTTCAATTTTCTAAGCTAGTCATCGGGTCGTAATTTATTGTTATTACAGACCTGAGTTTGATCATTATATGACTCGTTGAGCCAAAGAAAGCAAAGCTTTAATAGCTTTGCTTTTTAGTAAAACTATTTCTATTCCCTCACCCATCTTGGCATAGGAACCTGACTCTTTCGAACAGAGGATCAAATCTTTTCCCTAAGCTTGATGATTAAGCTATTTATAAAATTAATAAATAAACATATTCACCAACATTCATCCTAAGAGTAAAGGATATAAACGCGATCTAACTTTAGAGCAGTAGTAAATGAATAACCTAATTTCTAATGTACAAATTATGGAAGATCCTGAATACGGCGTAATACTAGTTTGTCGAAATTTGGAGCTTGCAGATCAATTTGAAGATTTTCTAACAGAAAAGCATTCTGTACTTTTCCATATAAAACTTGAAACAAATCAAGTTTCATTCTTTTTTGGTAAAACAAACACTGCTTCAGAGGTTAAAGAGTTATTCAATCAATTTATGTTATCTAGTTAAAATATTAAAGGAGATTGCGTATCAGATATCAAGCGGGAAATATGGGGGTAATTATTAATTAGGACTCACTTAAAAGTATTATGACACTGAGCGTACAAGGGGTTTAATACATGAAAAAGCAAAGGTTTAAAGAGGGTGCTTTATTACAAATTGACTTAAAAAATGGTCAATATGCATTTGGTCGGGTCATAAATAATGAGGAACACTTTTTTATGACTTTTTTACAGATAATATTTCTAGTCTTGGTCTCGATAAGATTTATTCAGCAAAAGAATTATTTCGATTGCCCGTAATGAAATATGCTATTACTTCTGGTCAATGGGTAGTGATTGACAATAAGCCTATTGAGGCAGATTTGGCGATACCAAATAAATATTTCATGCAGGATGTGATTACCAAGGAGTTCTCAATTTATCACCAAGGTAATATTCTGCCTGCAACATATGAGGAAATTAAGAATTTAGAATGTGCAGCGGTCTGGGAGCCAGAGCATGTGGAAGATAGATTGAGAGATTATTTTTCAGGTGTACCTAATGTATGGGTTGAAGATTTAAAACCAAAGCCTTAAGTAAGTATTCTGATACGGGGAACGAAGCTGTATTATAGAGATAATAAATCTCTAATTTCCAACTTACATTTCAAAATTAGCGCCGCATTAAGCCTAAAAATCCCCCTCTATAACCCCCCACTTAACAATAACCCACCCATTATTTAGCCTTACTTTTCTAATGATTTAATTTAAAACAAATGGCATTTTGTGTGCTTGACTGCAAAAGGGTTGGGCACTATTCTTTGCCTGCTGGCCTACATTGCCAGTCGGTCGTCGCGGACCGTAGTGAAAGATCGCATCAGAGTTATTCCGTCTGAGGGATACTCTTATGTGTTACTCCTAGTCTCCTCCCGTTGCGGTAGGACGGGAGTGGGACACCTTCGGGTGTGCTGGTTATCTTTCCCAGTCCGCGAACCCTCTTCCGTTCTGCCACCATAATTTCTATTCATGTCGGCAGAACTCCCAATAAAAAGGAGTTGGCTTTGCACATCCATTATTTCTTGGCTCTCAATGCCAAAAGCTATAACGACACAGCTTAAAAATTAAAGCAGCTTGAACGCCCTAAGGTTTTCAGGCTTTAAGTCTTTTTTATTTAAAACTTAGCAACAACAAACTTGAGATGTGCCAAGCACAGTCTTTACGGCTTTGCTGTGCCTTTTTTTCTCCCAAAAAGGGCACAGGCTTTTTATCTCATTTAGAAACAACAAGAATTTAAAACGGAAAAATTATGTCTCATTTAGAAATCTCTTCCAAAAAAATACAGGTTGTTCAAACCGCAATCCAACTCTTTACCACTCGTGGCTTTCACACTGTAGGTGTAGACCTGATTGCTAAACAATCCCAAATCACTAAATCTACGTTTTATAAATATTTTGGCTCAAAAGAACGCTTAGTTGAAATGTGCATCGCCTTTCAAAAAAGCCTGCTCCGAGAGAAAGTGCTCGCTATTATTTACTCAAGCTGTTATTACGCGTCAAAATATAAACTCAAAGAAATTATTATCTTACATACCAATTTAAACAGCCTCTATAACCTTTTACTTAAAGCTATTTTTGAAATAAAACTACTTCATCCGCAGGCTTACCGTATGGCGGTTGAGTACCGAAAGTGGCTGCGCCATGAAATTTTTGATCTGATTTTTAGCGGAGAAATCCGTGAGCCACAATTCGATGCCAACATGGTGGTAAACCTGATAGATGGTTTACTGTTTCAGGTTTTAGGCTCGCAAGGTTTGGAAGAAAGAGATGTAGTATTGGATTATTTTTTAAATTCTTTTGTTAGAAACTCTAGCCCACGATTACGGGAAGTATAAGCCCTAATGATAAATAGCGATTAGATGAGCTTTGAGCGTTGCAATAACAGAGTAATAAGTTGACTTCAAATTGTGGCTTAAGTGGTCTGAGGTCAAGTTTTTTTAAAGAGACTTCAGCAATATGGTTTGCGTAACTTCAATCAAATACTGAAATATGTCGAATTAGCGTATGAGTTGCCTACATCAGTCATCGTGTCACGCAAAAGTATGCTGAATATAAATAGAGGAGTCATTCATGGGTACGCGTTCAACCATTATGGATACCAATAGCTTTCGTCCAGAACATGCTGCTGAGCTGGACCATGCTACCCGCAAACTGACCGATAAAAGAAATAAAATTTTAGGTGAATCCTATCGCTTGTTTTATCGTAATCCCGTGCATCTGGTAAAAGGACAGGGGCAATATTTATGGGATGCAGCAGGTCATAAATATCTAGATGTTTACAACAATGTTGCCAGCATTGGTCATTGTCATCCTGCAGTGATTGAAGCAGTAAATGAGCAAATGAAAATGCTCAATACCCATACCCGTTATTTACATGAAAATATTTTGGATTATACCGAAGAACTTTTACAAACCACTCCCGATGAAATTGACCGTGCCATGTATATGTGTACTGGCTCGGAAGCGAATGATTTAGCGATTCGTATTGCCCGTGAATATAGTGGCGGTACAGGAATTATTGTGTCTCAAGAGTCGTATCATGGAACCAGTAGCTTAACCTCAGGATGCTCTCCGGCACTTGGAACTGAGCAGCCTTTAGATGCGACAACTCGTCTAGTTCCGGCACCCGATTATTATCGAATACAAACTGATGATTTGGGCACATGGTTCGCGCAGCAAATCCAACAGCAAATTGACGATATGAATGCAAAAGGCATCAAGTTTGCAGGTTTTTTAGCGGACTCAATATTTTCTTCTGACGGAGTCATGCCTAATCCTGTTGGGTTCTTACAAAAAGCAGTTGATGTTGTGCATGCCAATGGCGGTATTTTTATTGCCGATGAAGTACAACCGGGTTTTGCGCGCACTGGCGATTCTTTCTGGGGCTTTGGTCGTCACAATGTTGTGCCTGATATTATTACCACAGGTAAGCCAATGGGTAACGGAGTGCCAGTGTCAGGACTTTTAGCCAAGAGTGAAGTCCTTGCTGCTTTTAGCGATAAAATTCCATATTTTAATACTTTTGGCGGTAATCCTGTTTCTATGGCAGCGGCACAGGCTGTACTTAAAGTTATTCAGGAAGAAGAATTGCAAACCCATAGTAAATATGTGGGAGGGCTACTTCTCAAAGAACTCACTAAACTTATGGACAAACATGAGATGGTCGGCGATGTCCGTGGCGCTGGTCTGTTTATAGGGTTTGAACTGGTTAAAGATAGAGCCACAAAAGAGCCGAATAAAGCATTGGCTTTGAACCTTATTGAAGAACTCAGAAACACTCATCGAGTTTTAACCTCAGTTGCAGGTCCTTATGGCAATGTATTAAAACTGCGCCCACCTTTGGCTTTCCAAATAAAAGATATCGATTGGTTAGTTGGCGCTTTAGATCAAGCCTTAACAAAATTAAAGTAAGTCACTTAAATATAAAACATACCCTTCAAGTTGGATGTTAAATCTAATTTGAAGGGTATTTTGTTGTTCAATGATCTTATGTGTCTTTAGAATTTATCTCGAATTGCTTAAATAATAAAAAGGCCTTTATTCAAGGCCTGTATTTGCAATGTTTTAGTGTCTTAATTGACGTGGTGTAACACCAAACCAGCGTTTAAACGCACGAGATAGAGCACTTACTTCTGAGTAACCTAGCAGGAATGCCATTTCTGAAATTGGAATATTTTTCTGTTTAATATAATGTTCGGCCAACTCACAACGCACTTGATCAACTAAATGGGTAAAGGTGAGTCCTTCATTTTTTAAACGGCGGGTAAGGGTGCAACTCGTTAAACCAATATCATGAGCAATTTTTTCAAGGTTGGGTTCACCTTCACTCAGTTCAAGTTGGATGTGAGAGCGAACCTGATCTGCAAGACTTTGACTTGGTGACGCGCGATTGAGTAGGTGCAACGTATCTAGAATCACTGTTAATAAAATAGAATCACGCCCCGGCATAGTATGCTGGACGTCTTTTTTTGAAATGATGATGGAGTTAAAAGGTTGATCAAAATAAACAGGCGCGTTAAATAGTTTGCTGTGTTCTTGCCAGAATTCAGGTCGAGTATGCTCAAAGTGAATGGCACGTGGTGAATAATGAGGACCCATCACTTCACGAATCACATTCATAAACATGCCCATGGTGAGTTCTGCATCTTGGCGGCGCGTTAAAATTGCGCCGTGTTGAACTTGATAATCTATACGCCAGCTATCTCCTAAATCGACCATTCGATTGAGGGTATCTTTCTGATGCAAATAAAAATTATTGGTCATGTTCATCAGTGCAGACTCTAATGTATTTGAGCAAAGACCAATGTAACCAATGAGCCCTAATGATTTCGGTTGAAACTGTTGACCATAATGCAGACCAAAATTATCACAACCAGAAACCAGTGCTGCCTGTTCAAGCACCTTGCAATAATTTGGGAGTTGTAAGCTCAAAGTTGGGCTGATTAAAAGTTCAGGATTAATACCACTAATTCCTAAAACACGATCAACATCGGCACCTTTTTGACAAATAAACTCGCTTAATCCAGATGCAGCCGCAGACAATACACCTTGATTACACATATTTGAATCGACGTGATGAGCTGGATTGAGATGTAACATGTCAAGTCTCATAATATTTATTCCTAACTATTATTATATTAAGCAAAAGCCATACCAGTTTTTGCTTACATCCATGATTTTGTGTGATTAAAAGTATTTATAAAATAATGACTTATGTTTTGCTGTTTTAGGTTTCAGTTTTGATTCTTTAAGAAAAGATCAATCATTGTATTTAAGGTTGGTTAGCGAACTAAAAGAAGGCAGAAAATGCATTAGAGATAGGCAAAAAGGGCAGAACTCAAACAAGAAATTAAGCAGCTTCTCATGCATACAACATGTATTGTAGGCATGAGAAAATAAGTGAAATATTAATTTTTTGTAGTTTTTGCCGTTTGCGCGCCATAACTTAAACTGGCCATTGAAGGTCTAAATTGACCTGTATTGGCATCGCGGCCTTGCAGTAAAAATTTAGGATTGGCTTGACCATAGCCCTGCACAGCCTGCTGAGAAAACTTTCCAATATCAGAGCTTGGGCTGCGCAATCGATTGATAATCAGAACCTTCTGAGTCGCCTCAAAATCTTGCATCATATTTTGATCGCCTTCACTGTCACCTGCGATAAAAATTGGCCCGTAACCATATTTAGAGACTAAAAAACGCTGGATGGTTGCGGTTTTGCCTTTACCTTGAGTTTGCGCATAGCCATGACGAAACTCGGGTAAAATTCGATTTTGTGCATCTCGTTCCAACTCCATCGCGTAGGCATTTTTTTCATTAATGTTATAGCCGATCTCTGGATTAGAAATAATTTCCTTAATCACATCAATAAAAGATGCCGAGCAGACATAGACATCAATGCCATTGTCCTGAAAGGCCTTAAATAGATTTTGCATTTCTCGGTATGGTCTTAAACCATTTTCCCAAGTAGTTTTCACAACACCTGCTTGGCCTGAAAGCGCTGCGGGAGAGGTCCATGTTACAGGTCCAATCGGTTGCTGCATTTGCCAAGCCACCGTTGCTTTCACCAAATTACGGACTTGTTGTTCGGTAAGCCCAGTAAATAAATAAGTGACCCACGGATATGCAACTTCATGATCAAAGGTGTCTCCAATCGCCGCATATAGATACCTCATTTTAGTAATGAAATCGAGATAATGCGGATCTTGTTTAATTTGATCGAGACTTTGCTTACCTTTTAGACCGCTATAGTGGTGATAAAGCCATGAGTAGCTGGCAATAATATCTGGGGCAATTTTATCAATATTGACGGCTTGGCCTTGCTGGTTATTGTAGGCCGCTTCAAAATTTTTCGAGCTAATTCCTTTACGAATAATCTGATTTAGCTGCTCTGGCGTGACATTAAATGCTAAGTGTTCAAGCTGATAAATTAAAGTTGCTTCTTCGATGTCTAAAAATACCGAGGTATTGTCAAAGTCAGTGACAATATACGGGCGCTTGTCAGGATTGTAGTTTGGGCTATCTTTTCCATAGGTAGCAATTAATTGGTTAAGTTGGTCAAAGTTAAAAGCGTCCCATTGACCTTTTTGTATATATTCCTTTTTTTGAATAGCGACTGGGGGAGATGTGTTTTGTACAGGGTTGTAGTTACATGCGCTTAGGGCAATCATGCTTGCCAGACTACTGGTGAGTAATAGTGCTTTGGCAACTTTGCTCAGTTGATGGGTAGCTTGCATAAACCCTTCCTTTAAATTCTATAAAATTTAAAAACTAAAAATTGAAAATGAAGAAAAGCGATCTAAATCACTTTTCAAAGTCCGACAGGCATTTGTCCGTTTAGATATTTTTTACAAAGACGCACAGTTTCATTGGACCATTGATCGCCAAGACTTTGAGCCATTTCTGTTTGTGCGTGAGAACCATTCCAAGCCATCATTTGAATGCGGCGTTGCATAATAAAAGTCGGAATCATTTCATATTCTTCAGACTGAATATGACCTACGCGCTCGTAGCCTTTTAACCAGTAATCAACCCAATGCGGCGCATTTGCATAATGTTCATTGAAGCTAATTGCAGCGGCGAGGTCATGCATAAACCAGCTCATGCCGCAGTCATCAAAATCGATCACGCCGATACGTTCTTGTTGTAGTAATAAATTGGTTAAACGCAAATCGGCATGAATCAGGCCATAACGTTCTTGAGTTTTACCAAAGAAATTTAAATCTTTCGAAATCTGTGCAATGGCTTCTTCAATCACGCCGTGATCTTGTGGTCTTAAATGAGGTGCATTTTTCCAGTTTCCCCAGTGTCCATCTGCACCGACCATAGTTTCATGGTTCCACACAATACGTTGAAAGTTTTCAGGCGCTTGCCATGTCTTACTATGTACGTGCAACTTTGCGGTAATTTGTCCTAATTGTTCAAATGCAGTGGGGTCAACTTCAACAGTCGGCATATCGCCCTCAACCCAGTTGAAAAGGACTGCATAACGACAAATATCATTCGATAGTTTCAATGTAATTACGCGTTCACCCGATTGATCTGCAATCGCAACAGGAACTTGGATTCCACTCGCATTTAAGGCATCTAACCATTCAAGCTCACTTTGTATATCCAGTTTGCTGTGATAGTTGGGACGATGGATTCGAAGTGCATATCGGGCAGAACCAGTCGAAACCTGAAACGTTGCATTTTCAGACTGACACAGTAGTTTGACCTGTCCTTGATAGTCTGATGGATATTGCTTAATTGCTTGTTCTGCCAGTATTTGTAATTGAACTTGGCTTAAAAATTCATTTTGTTCTACAGACATAACCCATCTCCTCAATTTAATTTTTAAACACGTTTTGTGTTGAGATGCCGTCGATCTTATAAAAGAAAAAATGAATCAACTTGACTTCAAGTGGTCGGGGAGATGTTTTGCTGTCAAGTTTTATGAATATCTTTTGCGCAACTATTGGTGGTGTAAATTTGGTCGATAAGGCAATACGACAATGAAAGAGTCTGAATTAAGCGTAGATGTTGGTGCTCTACAACAGGACGCAGAGTATTTTGCAAAACGTCAGTTAAAAAAGGGGGCAGTAGGTTGGTTACTTTTAGTGGGGCTGGGTGTCTCTTACGTCATTTCGGGTGACTTTGCGGGTTGGAATTTTGGGCTGGCTCAAGGCGGCTGGGGAGGACTCTTTATTGCAACAGTCATCGTCGCGTTTATGTATCTCTGCATGAGCTTTGTAATGTCTGAGATGTCGACGATGTTGCCCACTGCTGGCGGTGGCTATAGTTTTGCCCGCGTTGCATTTGGTCCTTTTGGAGGATACCTCACAGGGACTGCGATTTTAATTGAATATGCAATTGCACCTGCTGCCATTGCCGTATTTATTGGGTCATATTGCCAATCACTCTTTGGAGTTGGCGGCTGGGCTGTTTATTTAATTTGCTATTTAGTTTTTATGGGCATTCATCTCAAAGGTGCAGGTGAAGCGCTTAAAATCATGTTTGGAATTACCGCCGTTGCTTGTATTGCACTGGTTGTATTTATCGTTGCGATGCTTCCACATTTTGACAGCGCACGTTTGTTTGATATTCCAGTCAGTTCTCATGCAGGTGCAAGTAGCTTTTTGCCGTTTGGCTATATGGGAATATGGGCCGCAGTACCTTATGCCATCTGGTTTTTCCTTGCAGTTGAAGGGGTCCCACTGGCAGCCGAAGAAGCAAAAGATCCAGTACGTTCTTTACCACGTGGCTTGATCGGTTCAATGTTGATATTGGCATCGTTTGCACTTTTAATTTTATTTTTGGGAGCAGGTGCAGCGGGTTCAAATGCTTTAAAAAATTCAGGGGCACCTTTAGTTGATGCACTTATTGCGGTATATGGTCAGCACACATGGTTGGCAAGCTTTGTTAACTTTGTCGGTCTTGCGGGTCTTGTCGCAAGTTTCTTCTCAATTATTTATGCATATTCACGCCAGATTTTTGCATTGTCACGTGCGGGATATTTACCAAAAAACTTATCGCTTACCAATGAAAATAAAGCACCATATTGGGCCATTATCATTCCGGGCATTATTGGTTTCTTACTCTCTTTAACAGGTGAGGGTGACTTACTCATTTTAATGGCAGTATTTGGTGCAACTATTTCTTATGTGTTGATGATGCTCTCACATATTAAATTGCGTTTGTCTCGCCCTGAATTACCACGCCCTTATAAAACGCCTGGTGGAATATGGACGTCTTGTATTGCTTTGATTCTTGCTGCTGTTGCTGTAGTGGCAGGTTTAATGGTGAATCCAAAAGTTTGGTTATTGGCCGCGCTGATTTATGTCGGATTTATACTCTATTACTTGTTATATAGCCGTCATCATTTGGTGAAAGGTACGCCTGAACAAGAGTTCGCCATGATTGATGACTGAGTTTGAGTGCAATGAAAATAAAGAGGCTTCGGCCTCTTTTTAGCTTTTATAAGTTATATCTGGCTCATGGAATCAATTATTTTCGCCAGTAAAAAGATCACATCTTCGGACTTTCGCTGTCAATGTGGAGGCTTTTACATTTTTTGTTCCCATGCTTTATTTATATGCATTCAAATGTTAATAAACTTAATACTAACCTCACGGTACGTAACTTATATGGGTCATAAATAAATATTATATTAAGGCTTATCACTATTAGATCCAGAAATTTTGGGATTTTATTTACTCAGCTAATTTTGAACATAATTTCATCAAATTAAGTAATACTCTTTTTATAGGATCAAACTTTTTTATAAATGCAGCTATATAATTTACACAGGATGAAGAATGAATAATTTGAATTTTAAAACTCTAAAGAAGTACTGGCTGCGATTCGTGGGTATTGCTGTAATCGCAGGTTTTTTAGTATTGGCATTTGCTTGGACTGCTGGTCTATTTGGACATCGAACAACATCCAAAACTTTTTTGGGTGACACAATAAACAACTTTGATCCCGGATATCGACGTGCACACGGTAAAGGGATTTGCTTTGATGGCACTTACCACAGTAATGGTGCAGCAGCAGCACTCTCGAAAGCCACTGTATTTGCCAAGTCTGATATACCGGCAATTGGCCGATTTTCTATTGGAAGCGGTAACCCGCATGCGGCAGATAATTCTACCGCAACAGTGAGTATGGCTTTATTACTTTCTCCAGCCGATCATTCGCAGTGGCGCATGAAATTAAACAACTTTCCTTATTTCCCTACGCGAAATGCTGAAGGTTTTTTGGCGCAGCAAAAAGCATTTAAACCGGTTCCGTCTACTGGTAAACCTGATCCAGTCCTTGTTGAGGCGTTTTTAAAAGAATATCCCGAAGCGCGTAAGTCTATTGAGCAAAAGGCAAAAATGCCATTAACCGGTAGTTTTAGCGGCGCAGAATTTTATGTCGTAAATGCCTTTATATTGTGGGCAGCCAATGGACAAGAACAGCCAGTACGTTGGTCTATGCATCCTCATTCAAAATTTATTAGTCTGACCAAAGAACAACGTGATCAAGCTGACCATGATTTCTTATTTAAAGACATCAAAAAACGTTTGGCTGAAGGGCCGCTCTATTGGGACTTAGTTTTGCAACTTGCCGAGCCAGGAGACCCAGTGAATGACCCATCTCAGCCTTGGCCAAAAGACCGTAAAGAAGTTATAGCAGGAACATTAGAAGTCAAAAATGTGACTGATCAGGTAAATGGCGCATGTCGTGATATTAACTTTGATCCAACTTTGGTGCCACCCGGAATTGAGTTATCAGATGATCCCGTACTCGCAGCACGAGCGGCGATCTATTCACAGTCTTACAATGCTCGATTACGTGAAATTGGATTTGGCAAAGCAACCGATGCTGTGGGCAAATAGGAGAGCGGAACAATGCAAAACAAATCTAACGATAATGCTCCACGTCATTTTAATTTGACTGCGCGATTACTGCATTGGCTTATGGCGGCAGCAATTCTGGGTATGCTATTTATTGGGGTAGGAATGACCACCTCAATTACGTGGCGTCCGTGGTTAATCGATATTCACCGTCCTTTAGGGATCGCAATCTTACTATTGGTCATCATCAGATTAATAAATCGACTTTATTACCCAATTCCACCATTGCCACCGACTGTACCGCGCTGGCAGGCGTTTATTGCTCATGCATCACATTGGCTGCTTTATATTTTGATGTTTAGTTTGCCATTGCTCGGATGGGCAACGCTATCGGCAGGTAATTGGCCTGTCACTTTATTTCCGGGTTGGGACCTTCCGCCTATAGCACCCACTAACTCTACGCTTTACGCTTGGTTCCGTACATTACATGGAATTTTGGCTTGGCTATTATTTGCTGTCGTTATTGGTCATCTCTCTGCTGCGTTATTACATGCATGGATTTATCGCGATGGCGTATTTTCGAGTATGGCTTTGGGGCCGTCTTCTAAAAAAGAGGACGCTGACTAGTTTGCTTGAAAGTTTTTGATTGAACGATGACTAAATTCTATTGAGCTACATCTTTGGATGTGGCTTTTTTCTAAAAAATATTGGGCATGATTCATATAAATTATGACATTCACAAAGCAAGCATGACTGTACAAAAAGGCCATGTTCAAGTGGACGAGGCCTCTTTTATTTTAAGCTTGCTTGTTCAGTTCAGGGGGTAAATGCTGTGCTAAATAATCAATTGCAAGACGGGTTTTTAGTGGCATAAACGGCAGCGCAGGCCATAGCAAATGAATCGGAAAAGCAATGCTCGACATGGTTTCTAATACTTGTACGAGTTTACCATCCTGTAATTCATTTTGAATGAGCCAATCGGGTAGCCAAGCGATACCTGCTCCAGCAAGCGCTGCATTTTTAATGGCCTGTAAGTCGTTTAAAAGAAGTTTTGCTTTGGGTTTAAAAAATAAAGGCTCGCTATTTTCCTTTTGGAGTTGCCACTTTTTTATTTGACCAAAATGCGGATCGGCAATGGTGGCGTGGTGGTCTAAGTCCTCAATATGTTCTAGGGGACCTGCTTCATTTAAATAGTCAGGTGAGGCACAAAGTAGCATTCGATGCTCACCAATCGATTTAGCAACGAGCTGAGTTGTATCAGACAATGTTCCGATTCTTATACATAAATCAAAACCTTCTTCGACCAAGTCTACAGTCCGATCATTAAATGAAATTTCGAGCTGTAAGTCCGCGTGCTGCTGAGCAAATTTAACCATGAGCGGGGTAGCAAAGACTTGTCCGAATAGCACTGGCACAGACATGCGCAAACGGCCTGTTGCGTTAATTTTCCCTTGGTCTAACAGAGCCGCAGCATTTTGTATTTCACTGACCGCTCGGCGGCTATGCTCATAAAACAAAGCGCCTTCATCAGTCATGCTGAGTGTTCGCGTTGTTCTTTTAAATAAAGCAACGCCAAGCTGCTCTTCGAGACGAGCAATATTTTTACTAATAGCTGAGCGAGTTAAATGTAATTGCTCAGCAGCTCTTACAAAACTTCCAGCTTCAACCACAGTCACAAATATAGAAATTGCATTCAGCTCATGTTGCATTATTGTTGCCTAAAAGGAACCAATGGTAAGAAATAATATCACCACTGTTGAATTTATTGTAAGGGTAATATGATTTTATCGAAAACGTGGAGTTAGTCATGGTTAAAATATTAGTATTAAAATCCAGCATTATGGGTGAGAGTTCTGAAACGAATCGTTTGATTGATTTAATGCTTGAGCATCGAAAAGAACAAGGTTTGCAAGATGACATCACCATACGCAATTTAGCTGAAATGAACCTGCCTATACTAGATTTGGAAATTTTTCAGGCGCTTCGTGGTGCTGAAAATATGAATGAAGAAATTAAAGAAATCGTCGGTTTATCTGATGAGTTAATTGCTGAATTAAAAAGTGCTGATTTAGTGGTTATTGGTGCGCCAATGTACAATCTAAATGTCCCGACTCAACTCAAAAACTGGTTTGATTTGGTGGCACGAGCAAGACACACTTTCCGCTACACCGAAACGTCTCTTCAAGGTTTGGTTGAAGGCGTGAAAGCTGTGGTTGTAAGTAGTCGGGGTGGTCTTCATTTGAGTCAAGAAACTGATGCGGTAACACTTTATCTCAAAGCTGTGTTAGGGCTAATGGGGGTTCATGACGTTAAGTTCATTTATGCTGAAGGTTTAAATATTCCAGAATATCGTAAAAATTCATTAGATAGAGCAGACCAGCAAATAAAGCAATTTGCGATTTAAAATCATGACCTGAAACTCTTGCATCCCTGTTTTGAAAACAAGAGTTTCTTGGTCTATTTAAATCACATTTCGTAGTTCATTTGCCGTGTTGCGTAGCAATGGCAAAATTTGCTGAACTAAATAATCTTCTTGTACACGGTTGGTTTGAGACATGCAGTTAAGCGCTGCTATCGCTTGACCTTGGGCGTTAAAGACGGGTACTGCAATCGCAATTACGCCAAGCTCATGTTCTTCTTTGGAAAGACAATAATCCGATAACGAAATACCCTTAAGCACTTCAAAAAACTTTGACTCATCTACTATGGTAAAAGGCGTTAAGCGCTTTAAACCGTAGGTTTTTACCCATGCATGTTGAGCTTCTTCGGACAGTGATGCTAACAATACTTTACCTGTAGACGTGGCATGGGCAGGCAGTCGGTTTCCTAAATGCATACCATAAGGGCTAACACGCAAATTATCTTGCTGTGGTAAATAACTACGAGCAATCGGCACCACTTCGTTATCGTCCAGAACCACAATTGAAAAAGTAAGAGATGTCTGTGCACACAAAAGATTTAAAAATGATTGGGCAACTTTAGGCAAGTGAGCAGAGCTTAAATAAGAACTCGAAAAGCGCAGTACACGATGAGTGAGCCAAAAGTAATGTTCATCGGTTTCTAAATAGCCTAAGTATTTTAAAGTCTTCAGATAACGCCTTGCCGCTGTACGACTAATACCGGTTCGCTCGGCCACTTGAGTCACGTTGAGCCGTTGTCGGTCTGTTCCAAAAGCTTCCAGTAAAGCTAAGCCTTTTGCTAATCCTGCAATGTAGTCATCTTGACGTATTTTCTCATGCGAGTTCGGGTGCTCTAAAAAAGCATCGAGAGAAGGCATCCTTTCATTCCTGCTATTTTGGTTGTTTCTGTCCGCTATTCGGACAAACTAAATGATAAACGGTTATTTTTGTCTTGCATACATAGTGTACAAAACTTAAAGCCAGTAATTTAAAAGTCAGGATGGAACAAGGATGAAGTTATGGATATTTTAAAGACACAGGTTGCAATTATTGGTTCTGGGCCAGCAGGGTTATTGCTTGGGCAACTTCTATATAAAGCTGGTATCGATCATATTATTGTTGAGCAACGTAGTGCTGAATATGTGGCTTCACGCATTCGTGCAGGAATTTTAGAGCAAGTTTCAGTCGACTTACTGAAACAAGCAGGCGTTGATCAAAACTTAAAAGAAAAAGGATTACCGCATTCGGGCATTGAAATCTTAACCAATGGTGAATTGCATCGAGTTGATTTAGCAGCACTCACGGGTGGTAAACAAGTGACCGTATATGGTCAGACCGAAGTCACCAAAGATTTAATGACTGCGCGTGAAGCGGAGCAGCTCAAGTCATTTTATGAAGCTCAAAATGTACAAGTGAAAGATTTTTACACTGCACCAAAAGTTGAGTTTGAGTACCAAGGTAAAGATTTTCAAATTCAGTGTGACTTTATAGCAGGGTGTGATGGTTACCACGGTGTCTGCCGTGCCAGCGTACCTGAAGATAAAATTAAAACCTTTGAAAAAGTTTATCCGTTTGGCTGGTTAGGGGTGTTGGCAGATGTCCCACCTGTAGCCGATGAACTCATTTACGTACAATCAGAACGTGGTTTTGCTTTATGCAGTATGCGTTCAGAGACACGTAGCCGTTATTATTTGCAAGTGCCTTTAACAGATCACGTAGAAGACTGGTCCGATGAAAAGTTCTGGGATGAGTTAAAAAACCGCCTAGACCCTGAAAGCCGTGAAAAGTTAGTGACAGGACCTTCTATTGAAAAAAGTATTGCGCCGTTACGTAGCTTTGTGACTGAACCAATGCGTTTCGGAAAACTATTTTTAGCAGGTGATGCTGCGCACATTGTTCCACCGACAGGAGCAAAAGGCCTAAACCTCGCTGCATCTGATATTGCTTATTTATCAAGTGCACTCATTGAATATTATGCCGAAGGTTCAGAGCAAGGTATAAATGAATATTCTGAAAAATGCCTGCAACGTGTATGGAAAGCAGAGCGTTTTTCTTGGTGGATGACTCATTTATTGCATCGCTTTGAAACTGAAAGTGAGTTCGATCACAAGATTAAACAAGCCGAGTTAAGTTATGTACTGGGTTCAATTGCAGGTAAAACCACATTAGCCGAAAACTATGTCGGTTTGCCTTATGAAATTAAGCAAATTGATAGTTTTAAGCATGCAAGCTAAAGACTAAATAAAAAGGGTATGAAAATGCTCTTTTTTATATAAGAATTTAAGTAGGATGTAATAGATTAAGAGATATGGTCATACTAAAAGTAGCCCCGATACTTTTTGAAATATAGGGCTACTTATCAATTCACCTAAAGTTTACTCAGCGGTTGCTGTAACTTGATGATTACTGATTTGCGTTGATTGCTGAGATTGAATAGGTTTAATCACTTGTGGATTAGAGTTACTCCATGGAGTATAGGCCTCTGTCAAAATATGGCCTGTAAGACTCGTTAAATCACTAGATTGAACCTCAGCATTGCCTTGACGACCATATAATACAACTTCATCGCCAGCTTTGGCTTCTGGAATATCTGTTACATCAACCATAACAGTATTCATTGATACTCGACCAACCACTGGCGCTTTTTGTCCATTGACTAAGACAAAAGCTTTATTACTAAAACTACGACGGTAGCCATCCGAATAACCTACAGGCAAGTTTGCGAGTTTAGAATCACGTGTCAACGTATAAGTTTGGTCATAACCTACAGTTGAACCTTTAAGGTAATTATTAATTGCAGCAATTTGTGTTTTAAATGCCATCATGCGTTTAAATTCAGGGTGATTAGGAAAATCTCCATAAATAATTGCGCCTGCACGGACCATATCTAAATGTGATTCAGGAACATTTAAAGTAGCAAATGAATTTGCTGTATGTAATGTTAATTCTTTACGATTCAGTTTGGCTTTTTTAATCAACCATGCTGTTTGTTCATTAAATTGAGCTAGGCGCTCACGAACATATTTTTCATCTTCTACAGCATAATGGGTCATAATGCCGTCAATTTTAAGATTTGGAAGCTTAGTGATTGCAACAGCTTGTTCTTTACCTTGAGCTGTAGACATTTCAAGACC
The DNA here is from genome assembly GCF_035615275.1 of Acinetobacter sp. IK23. NCBI lineage: Bacteria > Pseudomonadati > Pseudomonadota > Gammaproteobacteria > Moraxellales > Moraxellaceae > Acinetobacter > Acinetobacter sp. IK23. The sequence goes on along the minus strand of NZ_JANBNX010000003.1, from coordinate 98,780 downwards.
ATTACGATCCATACCACCCGAATTTAAAGCCAAGCTATAATGAACAGTTGTATTGTTCGCTTCTGCCCATTTAGAGATACGGGCAGCCTGATCATAATTACCCAAAAGCTCTTCGATATTTAACGCATGTGCATTGATGATTTCACTATCAGTTGCTGTACGTAAACGTGTAATTTTACCTTTATAGCCATGCTTACGCACCATCGCCGCTTCTGCATTACTGGTGATGCCAATACAAGACACATTTAATTTCATAACACTCGGCATAAGTAGATCAATACTATGCCCATATGCATTTGCTTTCATGACTACACAAAGTTGTGTTTTGCCATTAAGTAATTGATTTGTCCTTTTAATATTATCTTCAAATGCTTGAGTGTCAACTTCAATCCATGCATTTGCTGTAGGTGCAGGGCTGACTTCATTTGTGATATGAGACGTGAGTAAAGGTGCAGCATGGGCAAATTGTATGGAACCGAATAATACCAATGCACAGCTATAAGCGAGATGCGAAAAATTTGTTTTAAGTTTCATGAGTTTTTTAATCTTTCCTGGCTGAATATGATTTAACGCTGGGTGGATTTTTATGGTTAAGTACAGAGATATAATTAATTTAAAATGTCACACGATTTGGTCGTAATAATACTTTCTCCTTAAAATATTATAGTCAGTGTTAAGTAAAATTTAATTTTGCTTAAACTGTATTCATAAAATACAAATGTGATTTTTAAATAATCTTAATTAAATCTAAATATACATTTGTGAAAAAACAAGAAGAAAAATCATTATATTTTTTTGAATGTTATTTTTTTAATCTAATTATTGGTGATATTTTTAATGACATTTTTTAAAATATAACATTTGGTAAATAATTAACTTTATTATTGCAAGAGGTTTTTTATTTTTTATAATTTATTGATTGTGATTTTTTATCATTTGGTAAAATATAAAAAATATATGGAGGTAAACATCCGAAACCTTGTTTTATGGCATGTGAAATATTAAAATCATTATATTTATCATATACTTAATTTTGTATATTAAAATTATTTAGAAATTTTTGGTTATACTGTGACAAATTTTTAAGCATCAAATGTCATATTTAATAGTTTTTAATTAATTAATTTAAATTTTATAAATGAAATATTAATTAGATTGAATAAATAGTTGAGTAGTATTTAACCTTGGAGATATAGCTATAGTTTTGTATAATAAATCGACGAATTGGCCTTATCTTCTTTTTTTAATTAAATTTGTTGTTTGAAATTTTGATTAAATTAAAATTTTATGTTTATTTTTAAATCAGGAAATTTTCTTAATATTTTAGTTTTTATTAAATGGGGGAATTTTATATTGAGAGTTTTTAAATATAAGATGATGGGTTTATTTTTAAATTACTCAAGAAGTTTTGGGTTTTTATTGACCATACTATTCTAATTCTACAAGGCAGTAATATAGCAGAGCGGATATTGAGTGTTAGGGCAAATCCTCAATTCCTGTAAGAGTCAGTACAAAATATGAATTTTTATCTTAAATAAGTGTCTCAATAAATATGATGTAATGGTTACGCTATGCCGTTTTCCTTGATAAACAGATGAGTCAAGGAAAGTTTTCCAAAGCCAGAGTACGCGTGCATACACGATTTTTTATGGAAAAGCTGAATTGAAGAAAAGGGGGGGATAGGACGCGTTTTGCTTAAAAGATCAGCATTAATAAAAGCTTTTGTCACATTTTTTCAGTATATTGCTATTAATTTCTTTATTTATAAATTCTAAGTTTGTATGGAACAGGACCAAGCACGCATACCTAAATATATTCCTATTCGCGATGCGATTGCCCATGATATTGAATCTGGTGTATTAGAAGCCCACGCAAAACTCCCATCAGAAAGAGTGCTGTCTGAACAGTTCCAAACTACTCGTGTGGCTGCACGTGAAGCTTTACTGGCTTTGGAAACTGATGGCTTGATTTATCGCTTGGACCGCCGTGGTTGGTATGTTCGTTCTCCTCGTATTATTTACCACCCGCAATCGACAAAAAATTTTAATCAGTTTGTGATTGAACAGGGCTATGAACCTTCGACCGAAGTGATTTCGAGTGAGCTTACACAAGCCACTTCTTGGGATGCCAAGCATTTAAAAGTTGAAAAAGGGCATCCGATTTATTCAGTTTGGCGACGTCGTTGTATTAATGGACGACCTGTTTTGGTTGAGCATTTACGTGTTAACACCGAGTTTTTCCCTGAGTTTTTAACTCATGATCTTAAGCAATCCATTACTTTACTGATGGCAAATCAATATAACTGCCATATCACCAGAGCTGATATTAACCTCTATCCAACCGCTTTATCGGAACAGCAGGCCAAAGCACTGCATGTGAATGTTGGGGCGCTTGGTCTATATATTTGTCGTAGCAACAGAAATGAACAAGGCGTAATCACCGATGTTGACCAAGAATATTGGCTACACGATGTTTTAGATTTGCACTTCGAAGCGCGAGCATAAAAATACAATCTGGTTTAAACCAGATTAATTAAACTGTCATATAAAGCTGTTGAAATACGATCATCAAATAATTGCATTCGATGGTTTGCAGATGAAACAGTACGTTCAACAGACAATTAAACTTGGCACTGCATCAGTTTTAGGTGTGGTGGTCGCTATTCAAATGGGATGTTCATCAGCAACATCAAAACAATCAGAAGAAATTACAGTCTATACGGCAGTGGAAGCCGATCAGCTTAAGCAATACCAAGAAGAATTACACAAAGCCTATCCAGAACTCAAAGTAAAATGGGTACGTGATTCAACAGGGGTGATCACCGCTAAACTTTTGGCAGAGCAGAAAAATCCTCAAGCGGATGTGGTTTTTGGTGTGGCTTTAACCAGTTTGCTGGTCATGGAAAAGAAAGACATGCTTGAGCCTTTTAAACCTGAAGGCATTCAAAATTTAAAACCAGAATTTGTCAGCCAAAAAACTGTACCGACTTGGACGGGTATGGACGCATGGGAATCTGCAATTTGTGTTAATAAAGTCGAATTAGAAAAACGTAAGCTACCGATTCCAAAAACTTGGAAAGATTTAACCAACCCGATTTATAAAAACTTAATTGTGATGCCAAATCCAGCCTCAAGTGGTACAGGTTATTTTGATGTCACAGCTTGGATGCAAATTTGGGGTGAAAAGCAGGCATGGGACTATATGCAGGCTTTAAATAAAAACATTTCACAATATCCTCACTCTGGTTCAAAACCTTGCAAGATGGCGGCACAAGGTGAAATTCCAATTGGTGTTTCTTTTGGTTATCCAGCATTTAAATTAAAAGCCGAGGGTGCACCTTTAGAAGTGGTTTATCCAACTGAAGGTTTAGGCTGGGAAATGGAAGCTTCAGCGATTGTGAAAGGAACGAAGAAGCTAAGTACTGCACAGAAATTTATAAACTGGTCGGTAAGCAAAGCGGCAAATGAAGCCTATGCACACAACTTTTCAATGGTGGCCTATAAAGGCATTGAAAATACGACGGTGAGCTTCCCGAAAAACCTTCCTCAAATGCTCGTAAAAAATGATTTTTATTGGGCGGCCGAGCAGCGTGAACGTATTTTGGCTGAATGGTCAAAGCGTTTTGAAAAGTGATCTTTTAGATAAAGGCCTCATTATGCAAATTCCTTCGTCATTGCAATCATCGCTGCTAGGTCAAAACCAGAAAGGTGATTTAGCAGGGCATTTACTGTCGTCATTAACGACCTATAAATATCCTGAACATGGTCCGTCGGTTTTAGAAGTGGTGGATATACAAAAAAAGTTCCAACACTTTCAGGCCATAACGCATATTAATTTAGACCTGAAAGCTGGCGAGTTCGTGAGCTTTTTAGGGCCTTCAGGGTGCGGTAAAACCACTTTACTACGCATCATTGCGGGTCTAGAAAAACCTGATTATGGAAAGGTTATAAAAAAGGGCGTAGACATTACGTTGCTTAGTGCTGAAAAGCGTCACTGTGGCATTGTGTTTCAGAACTATGCGTTATTTCCAAACTTAAACGTCGAAGAAAATATTGCTTTCGGCTTAGAGAAAAAAAAGTGGGATAAGGCGCAGCGTAGCCAACGAGTTCAGCAGTTATTAGAACTGATTGAATTACCAGATATTGCAAAAAAATATCCAAACCAATTGTCGGGTGGGCAGCAGCAACGTGTTGCGCTTGCTCGTGCAATTGCACCAAAGCCTGATATTTTACTGCTTGATGAACCATTGTCTGCACTTGATGCTCAGGTACGTCTAAAATTAAGACAAAAGATTCGCTCAATTCAATCACAGCTTAATTTGCCAACCATTATGGTCACGCACGATCAAGAAGAAGCGTTAAGCATTTCTGACCGTGTGGTTGTCATGAATCATGGCGTCATTGAGCAGATTGATACACCGCACAATATTTACTACAAGCCACAAACCCAATTCGTTGCCAAGTTTATTGGCACCATGAACTTTTTAAGAGCCACTTGTTCGATAGTTAATCAGCTCGAGGTTCTAGGTTTTATTCCTCTAAATTTGGAACAGCAAAAACTTAAAGCAGGGCAAAGCTACAACATTGGTTTTAGACCCGAAGCTGTCGAATTGGTTGATGATTTTGGTAGTGATAAAGAGTCGTTGTATTTGCCAGTCAAAGTATTAAGCACAGAATTTTTAGGTGCCAAACGTCGTTTGTTTTGCACTATTCATATCGATGGAATTGAGCAAGCAAAACACCTGTTGCAAATTGAAATTGAAAATACCAAGTTCAAATCTTTGCAAGAACTGATGTTTATAAAAGTGCCTAATCAGCTCATTCATGTCTTTGACGAACAAGGGTACGCACTATGTTAAATGAAGCTGCATCAGCGGTTTTAAAAACACAGCCGCGTCGAAAAACTGAATTTTCATTAAGATCAAATATTGCTTTAGCAAGCGTTGCAATTGCTTTGACTTTAGTGATTGTTGCTCCTTTAATCATGCTGTTTGAAACTGCATTTTTTGATGAAAATCAAAATTTTGTTGGTCTTGAGAATTTTTATCATTATTTTGGCAGTCCCGCTTTACTCAGCTCTGTATTTAACTCAGTGTGGGTTGCTTGTACTGCTACTGTCATTACAGTATTTCTTGCCAGTATTTATGCTTTTGCACTTACCAACGTCAATATGAAAGGCAAAGGCTTCTTTAAAGTGGTCGCTTTTTTACCCATTTTAGCGCCGTCACTTTTACCTTCTTTGGCATTGGTTTATTTGTTTGGTAAGCAAGGTGTGTTTAAACCTTTACTGGGCGATATACAAATTTATGGCCCAATCGGTATTTTAATCAGTTACTGTTTTTGGCTATTTCCAGCAATTTTAATGTTAATGATGGTGTCTTTTCGAAGTGTCGATCAGCGTTTAATTGAGGCGTCTTTGTCACTGGGTAAAAATATCTGGAAGACACATTACCACGTCACATTACCTGCAATTCGCTATGGACTCATCAGCGCAAGTCTAGTGGCTTTTATTTATGTATTAACCGATTTCGGAATTCCGAAAGTCATTGGCGGTTCATTTAACATGATGGCGCTTGATGTCTATAAACAGATTATTGGTCAGCAAAACATGAGCATGGGTGCGGTAATTTCCATCTTATTGTTGTTACCAGCAGTTTTTGTATTCATTTTCGATCGTATTCAAAGCAAACGCCATGCACGTTTTCAAGCTTTTCAGGCTAAACCTTATATCTCAACATCGAACAAAAAACTTGAAGTCGTTCTGAGCTTATTTTGTGGTTTAGTTTCAGGTTCGATTTTACTGATTATCTTAACGGCTGTGCTGGCGTCATTCATTCAGTCTTGGCCTTATGATTTGTCTTTGACCTTGGCACATTACAGTTTTGAATATGTCGATGGCGGTGGTTGGACTGCATACTTCAACTCGGTTCGCATGGCACTCTTTAGTACGGTTTTTGGAACGGCACTTATTTTTATGGTGGCACTGTTAACCGAACGTTTTAAAGCACATCCACTGATTAAAAATTATGTGCAAGCTTTAGTTTTATTACCTCTTGCTGTACCGGGGCTAGTTCTAGGTATTGCCTACATTTTGTTTTTTAACCAGCAAAGCAACCCGTTAAATGTGCTGTATGGAACCATGACCATTTTGGTGATTTCAACCATCGTGCATTATTACACCGTGCCACATCTTACTTTAACCAATGCCATTAAACAGATTCCGCTACAACTCGATCAGGCAGCACAAACACTAGGAACATCGAAGTGGAAAACTTTTTGGAAAGTGTATTTGCCTATGTGCTTTCCAGCGCTATGCGATGTGTCGGTCTATGTTTTTGTCAATGCCATGACCACTGTGTCGGCTGCCATTTTCCTCTATTCACCAGACACAAGTTTAGCTGCGGTGGCGGTTTTAAATATGGATGATGCGGGAGACACGGTTGCTGCTGTTGCGATGAGTATTCTCATTTTAACGACCTCATGTGTTGTAAAACTCATTCACTGGTTATTTACCAGAAAGATTATGGCAAGAAGTCAGCAATGGCGTGAAAGCACTCACTAAGTTTTAGCTAAACACAATTTTTATTTAACCGACTGAAATGAAAATGCTTTGTTCAACAAGGCAAGGGTTTATTCATCCTAAATTTCGCAAATTGGAAGTCTTATGAATAACGCACAGTTTGATTTAATTGTTGTAGGAGCCGGTATTTTAGGTTTGTCCGCGGCCATACAAGCGCAAGAACAAGGCTTAAAAGTTTGTATGTTCGAGAAAAATGCCAAACCTGTGGGCGCAACTCGTCGTAATTTCGGCATGGTTGGAACATCAACCTTAACCCATCCTGAACAGCAGTGGCGAAAATACGCTCTTGAAACGCGTTCTTTTTATCAGCGTATCCAGGCTGAAACCGATATTTCGTTTGCTCAACGCCAAGGTATTTATCTCGCAAACACTGCACTTGAATGGCAGGTTTTAAAAGAATTTGCTGAGCGTGCAAATCATTACCAAATTCCAGTTCATTTGCTAAAGCATGATGAACTGGTCACCCAATTTTCTTATTTAAATCCCGAACAGCAGTTTCAAGGCGGCTTGGTTTTTGAAGAAGATTATTCGGTCGAACCACATGTGATTGGGCAGCGACTGTTGGCATATGCCGAAAGTAAAGGCGTAAAGATTTATACCAATGCTTGTGTTGTTCAAACTCAATATCAACATAGAAGCTGTCACGTTCGTTTAGCAAATGGCGAGGTATATCAGGCAAATAAAGTTTTGATCTGTCACGGTGAAATCATCGATGTTTTATATCCAGATCTATTACAAAGTTTAAATCTGAAACGTTGTGGCTTACAAATGGCCCTGACTCAACGGTTTCGCCAAAACTTAAATGCTTCTCTTTATTCGGGCTTATCCATTTCACGTTATCCAGCTTTTGAAATTTGTCCAAGTCATGCAGAGCTAATTAAAGCGTCACAACAAGGCTTCATTAAAGAATTCGGTATTCATATTCTGATTAAACAAAACGAATTTGGTGAACTGATCGTGGGCGATAGTCACGAATACCATCCGATTAATGAAGCGCCTCAGTTCGAGCAGCGTGAAGAGATTAATGAGTTTATTCAAGCTTACTGCTACGAAAAACTAGGGCTGACTTTACCTCCAATTCAAAAACGTTGGAATGGTTATTACCTGACCCATGAACATGAGTTGGCCTGTGTCACTGAAGCCGAAAAAAATATCTTTCTGGTGAGTGCGATTGCTGGCAAAGGCATGACTACAGGGGCTGGATTTATGAAAGAAATATTAGAACAAAATATTTACTAGTTTGTCATCTGGTTTAAACCAGATTGGTGTATATTGAAATGAACGCAAAAGAAATGAGTAACATTATGAACATGCAACCCCAACTTGATATGGATTTAGAGAACAAGTATTTGCTTCTTACTCCAGGGCCATTATCAACTTCTGCGACAGTCCGCCGTGCCATGCAAAAAGACTGGTGTACTTGGGATCAAGAGTATAATTCGCTTGTACAAGATATCCGCTCTCGTCTAGTCAACTTAGCAACTAGCCAATCTGAAAAATATACGGCTGTGTTGATGCAAGGCAGTGGAAGTTTTGCTGTGGAGTCTGTGCTTGGGTCAGCTATTCCGCGTGATGGCAAAATCTTGATCATTAATAACGGTGCATACGGTGCACGTATGGTGCAAATGGCGCGTTGCTTAAATATTGAAGTTGTAGAACTGAACTATTTAGAAACCCAAACACCAGATTTACAAGAGATTGAGCGCGTTTTACAAGATAAAACCATTAGCCATGTTGCGTGTGTGCACTGTGAGACCACCACAGGAATTTTAAACCCGATTCAAGACATTGGCCGTTTGGTGAAAGCAGCAGGAAAAATCTGGATTGTGGATGCCATGAGTTCATTTGGCGGTGTGCCAATGGATATGGCTGAGCTTGAAATTGATTTCCTGATTTCAAGTGCGAATAAATGTATTCAAGGTGTTCCGGGCTTTGGTTTCATTTTGGCGAAACGGGATTGCCTAGAAGCGTGTAAAGGTTTGGCACGTTCGGTTAGCCTCGATTTATATGACCAGTGGAACACAATGGAGCAACATAATGGTAAATGGCGCTTTACCTCGCCAACCCATGTGGTACGTGCATTCTATCAAGCATTGCTTGAGCTTGAGGCAGAGGGCGGAGTAGCTGCACGTTATCAACGTTATTTACAAAACCAGCAAACCTTATCTCAAGGTATGCAACAGCTTGGTTTTGAGTTGGTACTCGGTAAAGAGTGTCCACAATCACCAATTATCACCACATTCCTTTATCCGACAGTTGAAACATTTAGCTTTCAGACCTTTTACGAAACCTTGAAAAAATCAGGTTATGTAATTTATCCGGGTAAAGTCACTGACCTTAACTGCTTCCGTATTGGCAATATTGGCGAAGTTTATATTCAAGACATTGAAGGACTTCTTGCTGCAATTGCGAGTTATTGCAAAAACCACCTAAATCAAGCTGTAACAGCATAGTTTTTATTAAAATATTTGAATTAAAGGAAATACACCATGACGACCAACAATACACAAATTCAGGCTGTGGTTTTTGACTGGGCAGGTACAACTGTAGATTTTGGCTCACGGGCACCAATTTTGGCTTTTATGGCGTTATTTAAAGACAATAAAGTTGAAATTACGATTGAAGAAGCGCGTGCGCCAATGGGCTTAGAAAAACGTGATCATATTGCAGCAGTTTTAAAAATGCCGCGTGTAGCAGCGGCATGGCAGGAAGTATATGGGAAGCCTGCAACTGAAGCCGATATCGACCGTTTATATAAGGACTTTATTCCTTATCAGTTAAACTCTATTCCAACATGCTCTGCTTTAATACCGGGTGCATTGGCGACTTTTGAAAATATTAAAAAGCGTGGCGCAAAAATTGGCAGCAACACAGGTTATGCATCCATGATGATTGGTCGTTTGGTTAAAGATGCTGCCGATCAGGGCTATCGACCAGACTGTATCGTTACGGCAAGTGATGTGAAATATGGCCGTCCATATCCTGAAATGTTATGGAAAAACTTAATTCAACTCGACGTATCCGACATTAAAACTGTTGTAAAAGTAGACGATACCGTGGTGGGCATTGATGAAGGTTTAAATGCCGGATGCTGGACAGTAGGACTTGCAGTTAGCGGTAACGAAGTCGGTTTAAGCTTTGAGGAGTGGAGTGCATTATCGGCTGGTGAACAGATTGTACTAAAAGATAAGGCATACCAAAAAATGAATGCGTCGGGCGCTCACTATGTGATTGATAGTGTCGCTGACTTACCAAATGTACTTGATGATATTGAACGCCGTTTGGGGCAGGGGGAACGTCCTTAAACAAATAATTTTGTAAAAAAAACCTGCTATAAAGCGGGTTTTTTTATAAGTTGAAATACCTGTATTGGTGAAATTTAAAAGAAGAATATGTACATTATGAAGTCTTTTATAATTATTTATGAACTTCATAATGTATTTTTTAGGTACTAATGAATCTTCTGGAGTATCTAATAAAATCTTAGGAATTAGTTTTAGTACTCACTATTTTAATAGGTTGATTTTAATGGTTTAGCCAGACAGGTTTTCTCGCCCTATAGTTAAAATTGCAATGGTTAAGAATAGAAGTGATGGAACATAATCAAACCATGATGCTTTTTGTATGATAGATTTTAATTTGTGAGCCATTACACCTACAGTCATATTTACACAGATCCCACCAAAGTTAAATACTAAGCCATATAATAGGAAATATAGCCAAGCTGGATGAGAATCCGAAGATATAAATTGTGGTAATAAGCTAATAAAGAAGAGGCCAATCTTTGGATTAGACAAGTTAATTAACATACCTTTGCTAAATGAATAACGAGCTGATTCTGTAGAGTTTTGTGAAGGAACATTCGAGCTTTCTATTGATTTACGTTTGGGCCAAGCTACATAAGCTAGATATAGTAAATATAAAGCGCCAGTGAATTGAAGAATTTTATATAACAGAGGAATTTGTTGAAATATAAACATTAATCCAAATGCTGATAACAATACATAGAAAAATACGCCAAATTCAACTCCTGCTGCTGCTTTTAGTCCCGCTTTTATTCCATATTTTAATGATTGATTCATTACATAAAACATAGCAGGGCCTGGTGCTAAATTAATCACTAGCGCCGTTAGAACAAAAGATAAAAAACTATAATTCATTACTTCTTATTTCCATCAAGGTGTTTTTTAGAGTGCAGATTTGGAAATGGTTTATAATGCTTTAAAATATAATTTATTTCTATATGTTTTTGATTGATTAATTGGTGTGTAGATTTTGAGTGGTTATGGAATTTTATTTTATTGTTGATACTAATTTAAATTTATCTTAACTTTATTTTAAATAATATTAATAAATTTAAATATTTTAAATTGAGAATAATAAAATAGTGGAATAAGTAATATCTAGCATTTTGCAAAATTAGCTATAACAGAAAAACGATTCCAAATTTGAATTTGTTCAGTAAGTTCTGTTGATTACTATTTATAGTAAAAAAATTATGCCAAATTTTTCTACAATTACGAGGTGAAATCAACAAGTGAAATTTTACCTAGTGATTAAATTTGTAATTTTAGACTCATCAGTTTTTGGTAGGAAAAACCAGTTGAGCCAAATAAATAGAGGGTTAACATAAGCATTAAAACGTGAATTTTCATCAAATATTGATGTTGGACAAGGACTAAGGAAAGAAAATCATGAATGCTTATTATCAATTACTGAATAGAACAATTGGTCCTCAAGGTGAAGTGATTGCTCATTATTGCTCAACTATCCATGCACAAGGGGCTTGGAACCCTCATGAACAGCACATGGCACCTGCAAGTGGTGTCATCGCAGCTGAGTTAGAGCAATTTTCACCTCGACAAGATATGCGAATTGGTCGAATTAGTTTTGATATTTTTGGATTGATTGCATTTGGTGAATTTACGATTAAGACACATGTGATTCGTGCCGGTAAAACGATTGAATTGATTGAAGCTGAAATGCAAGCACAAGGTAAAACCTGTATTGTGGCTAGAGCATGGCGCATGTGTACTCAAAACAGTTCCGAGATTGCGGGGCTTGAAGATCAACCAATTCATCATCCCGATACTTTTACCGAATGGACAGGTATGAAAAGATGGCCGGGTGGTTTTATCCAGACACTCGTCACTAAAACGGATGATCAGCATCGCGCAGGTAAAGGCATTGTTTGGCTCAATAATGATAAAGAAATGGTTGAAGGGCAGCCGACGACAGATTTTGCCCATTTGATTGGCATGATAGATACAGCAAACGGGATTGTACCAAGACAAGAAGGCGAATTTACTTGGGGGTTTCCAAATCTTGATTTACAGATTCACATGCACCGTTATCCGCAAGGTAAATGGTTGGGGCTGGAAACCGTTCAGCAATATGGCTCAGATGGTATTGGTTTAACCAGTGCTGTTTTACATGATGTGTATGGTCCATTTGGACGAAGCGAGCAGATTTTAACTTTACGTAAAATGACTAAGTAAATTTTAAGTCAATAAAAAGTCATCCCTAAGGATGACTTTTTTATTTTCAGATTTAAATTCTAAGCAATTTCTTAGCTACGAACTTTAATGAGTGTTGGTGTAAGTTCATCCCAACGCTGTTTTGCAGCATCCATTGCTTTCATTTTGATGTGCCCATAACCACGAACTTCTGCTGGTAATTTTGCAATTTGTTCAGCAACTGCCAAGTTATGATTATCTGGTGCTTCAACAAGTGATTCAACAAATGCGATGTAACGATCACGCCATGCTTGTTCATGTTGACGCTCTTCTTGACGTGCAAATGGGTCAAGGAAAGTTTCACGAAGCCATTGTAAGCGAGCGAGCATCATCATTGGGAAGCGCATCCAGTAACCAAACGCACGTTTACGAACATTTTTCAGACCACCGAGTAAAGCTGGTGGAGCAAGGTGATACGTTAAACGTAAGCCTTTACCGAACTGGGTTTCAATCGATTCTTTGAAGCTCTTACCTGTTAAAAGACGTGCAACTTCATATTCATCTTTATAAGCCATAACTCTATAAAGCTGAGTTGCTATCATACCTGTTAATTCTTCAGGTAACTTTTTAGCTGCTAGTTCGACAAGTGTGCGGTATTTAGCTGCGTAAGCTTCATTCCAATAGTCTGTTAGACGAGCAGAACGGTCTTCAACAAGTTCAGCTAAAGTTTGCGGAGTTTTGGTCTTTGGCATTGCCGCAACTAAACGTGCAGCTAAAGTTGGGTCACTTGCAAGATGACAACCCACACGGAAAGCTTCGAGGTTCTTTTCAACAGCAGTACCATTCAAACGAATTGCTTTTTCAATGCTTTCACGTAATAGCGGAATACGACCAGATTGCCATGCCATACCGAGTAATAACTGGTTGGTATAAATTGAATCACCTAACAGTTGTGTTGCAATACGAGCTGCTGGCAAAGAAACCAGTTGACCTTGACGAACACGACCACGGAGGCGATCAATTAAATCGCTAATAGGTGCATACCAGTCACGAGATTTAATAAACTCAGAAGTAGGAGTACTGTCTTCATTCACAATAACCAAAGCATCATCTTTTAAGCGAGATAGAGCAGCGCTACCACCAGCCACTACCGCATCTGCACCAATCAATAATTCACATTTGCCTGCCGGAATTTTGGTAGAAGAAATTTGCTCATCACTTGCTGCAAGTTGAACGTATGAATAAACCGTACCACCTTTTTGCGCAAGTCCAGCCATGTCCATTACACGTGTTGCTTTACCTTCTAGGTGAGCTGCCATACCAAGCAGTGCACCAATAGTCACAACACCTGTACCACCAATACCACCGACCATAATACGACTTGGAACGTCATATAACTGAGGAATAACTGGTGATGTTGGCCAGCCTGCACCAATACCTTCAAATTTAGCCGGTCGTTTCATGTCGCGTGTATGAACAGTCACAAAACTAGGGCAGAACCCTTCAGCACAAGTGAAGTCTTTGTTACAGCTACTTTGGTTAATTTGACGTTTAGTACCCAATGCTGTTTCTACTGGCTCAATAGATAAGCAGTTTGATTTTTTCGAACAGTCGCCACAACCTTCGCAAATATCACTATTAATGTATAAACGCTCAGCTGGGTCAGGGTAGGCATCACGTTTACGGCGACGGCGTTTTTCACTGGCGCAGGTTTGTACATAAATTAAAGCGGTGACACCTGTAACTTCACGAAGCTCGCGTTGAACTGTATCGAGTTCATTACGGTGGCGAATTTCGACACCCGGTGCAATGCCGTCTTCTTCGTTTAATAGTTTAACTTCATCAGTTACGATGACTTGTTTTTTAATACCTTCAGCAGCAAGCTGACGAGTTAACTGCGCAACGCTCAAATGACCATCTACATGCTGACCACCTGTCATAGCGACCGCATCGTTGTAGAGGATTTTATAGGTAATATTAGTTTTTGCAGCGATAGACTGACGGATTGCTAAGTAACCAGAGTGGAAGTAAGTTCCGTCACCAAGGTTCGCAAAAATATGTTTTTCATTGGTAAATGGTGATGCACCCACCCAACTTACACCTTCACCGCCCATTTGAGAGAACGTTTCAGTACCGCGGTCAAGTGAAACGGCAATATAGTGACAACCGATACCGCCTAATGCACGACTACCTTCAGGGACGACTGTTGATGAGTTATGTGGGCAACCGCTACAGAAATACGGTTTACGTTCAGCAAGATCAATAACACGTTTTGATTCTTGCTCTGCTTTTAGCAGTAAATCGATTCTGCTTTGAATTTGTGTTTTTAAGCTTTCTGGAATATCGAGTTTTAAGAAGCGAGCAGCCAGCATTTTTGCAATAGGTTCAGGCTGGTACTCATAGTGACCAATGAGCGGCGCTTCTTCAATAGAAGTACTCCATTCGCCTTTGCCGTCAGGTGCTTTACCAATCACATGTGGGCGTTTGCCATCAGGCAGTGAGTACAGCTCATCTTTAATTTGTGTTTCAATAATTGGACGTTTTTCTTCAATAACGATCAGTTCTTGTAAACCTTCAGCAAACTCGCGAACGCCTTGAGGTTCTAACGGCCAAATCAAACCAACTTGATAAACACGTAGCCCAAGCTGCTGAGCAGTTTCATCTTCAATACCTAAAATACGTAAGGCTTCAATCGTATCTAAATAACCTTTACCACTTGCGGCAATACCAATACGGGCATTTTCACAAGGCCATGTAACAGTATTGATTTTGTTCGCGCGGGCATAGGCCAAAACCGCAGGTAAGCGATATTTATAAAGACGTTCTTCTTGTTGGATACCATGATCTGGCCAACGAATATTGACGCCTCCTTCTGGGAAATTGACATCTTCTGGTATAACTGGAGTGACACGGTCTAAGTCGACATGAACAGATGCAGAAGTTTCTACGATTTCACTGACGAGCTTCATTGAAGACCAAAGGCCAGAAAAACGTGAAACTGCAATGGCGTGAACACCAAAGTCTAAAATTTGTTGAACGGATGTTGGATAGAAAATTGGAATACCGCAACCAATCATGACATGTTCAGACTGGTGAGGGATTGTAGAAGATTTACATGAGTGGTCATCACCAAATAAAGCAACGACACCACCACGTTCAGAGGTACCAGCTAAGTTAGCATGGCGGAGTACATCGCCTGAACGGTCAACACCCGGGCCTTTACCATACCACCATGAAGACACTCCATCATATTTGCCTTGGCCTGAAAGATTAACTTGTTGGGTACCCCAAATAGCGGTAGCAGCCAAGTCTTCGTTTACACCAGGTTGAAATACAACATTATGGGATTTAAGTAATCCTTGAACTTGCCAAAGGAAACTATCATAGTTACCAACAGGAGAACCGCGATAACCAGAAATAAAACCAGCAGTATGATAACCATTCATCGCGTCACGGCGAGTTTGGGCAAGAGGCAACCGAACAAGTGCCTGAATGCCGGTCATATATGCTGTACCGTTATCACTTACATATTTATCTTCAAGTGACACATCCTTTGTTGTAATAATATTTGGAGTGACTTTTGTAGCTATATTCATTTATATCTCCTTAGAATTTTTAGTAGCTCGGACTACTTTCTTTTTTCAACATCCAGTTGAATATTTGGAGCAAGTGACATACGAAATAAAAAAAGATCGGTTCCTCTTCTTAAAAAGAATTAGTGCCAATGTATGTACATTTAGTCATTGTGGTTGAACTAAACTGGTGCAACAATCCGTAATTTAGGAAAACATATTTACGTTATGCGCAAAAATCTCGATGGTGGACTATTGCATGCAATGCATGCATTCCTGAAAGTGATTGATAGCGGGAGTTTCACAGCAGCAGCTGAGCAGATGGATCTGACCACAGCACAGGTTTCACGTCTTATCAGCGAGCTAGAAACACGCTTAGGTACAAAATTAATACAACGCTCAACGCGCCAGCAGGCACTGACCGATATTGGTGCGACTTATGCAGAGCGCTGTCGCCAAGTCATTTCAATGGTGGATGAAGCAGAATCAGAAGTAACAGGAACGGCATCTAAACCGAAAGGACGTTTGCGGGTATTAAGCATGGGAAGCTTTGGGCATCATTATGTTTTTCCAGTGATGGCCGAATTTTGTAAGCATTATCCTGAACTAACCGTGGAATATACGACCTCACAATACGTTCCAGACTTGTTGGCAAAAGGGGTCGATGTCAGCCTGTATCTGACCGAATCCTTAACAGACTCTCGGTTTGTTGCACGCAGAATTGGCACTATTTTTTCTGTTTTATGTGCTTCACCAGCGTATCTAGAAAAACATGGTATGCCAAAGTCCCCAGAAGACTTAAAAAATCATGCCTGTTTACGCTTGGTAAACCCGTCTATTACACCAGATTGGCATTTATTAAATGCTAATGGTGAGTTTTACCAAATTGATACTGGCGGGCAACTCATTGCAGATAATCCTGAATTATTGTTAGATGTGGTGCAGCAGAATATGGGCATCGCATTATTGCCGATGTTTTCGGCTTTAGATGCAGTTCAAAATGGAAGATTATGTCATATCTTGCCAGAGTGGCGTTCACCTGATATCGGGGTTTATACCTTATTGCCTTCACGCCATTTTATTGATGCGAAAACGCGTGCATGGCTAGATTGGGTGGAAGAACATATTTCTCCAAGAATTGAAATGGATGCTTCTTATTTTTATAAATAATGAGATAAATTTTTAAGGACTACAATTGAAAAAGGATGAAGAATAATAAGGATTTAGAATAAAAATAGGGTAGAGAATGCTTCTGTTGAGAGAGGCATTTGATACAGAGATAAATGATAAATTTTAAAAAAATTGCATGAGGGATTTAGTCCCAATTCCTGAACGAAATGAGATAAAGATTAGACGTGATAATCTGGTATTCGGCCTAATATTAAGCCTTATACCAGATGCTGAGCTATTTTAATTTATGACTATGCACACTTAGTCTGCCAATAAGCATTTGCATAATTTGACAAGCTTTTTCGGTTTAATACATTGCTAATATTTTGGCTGGCTTGCATCAGTTTTTCTAAGTCGATGCCAGTTTCAAAACCCATGTGTGACAGCAAATAAAACAGATCTTCGGTCGATACATTGCCAGAAGCACCTTTGGCATAAGGGCAACCGCCAAGTCCTGCAAGAGACGAATCAAAAACACGAATGCCTTGCTGTAAAGACTGATAAATATTGGCAATCGCCATGCCATAGGTATTGTGGAAATGCCCAGCCAAAACCTTGCTGTCAAGTTCAGCGAGGCAGGCTTGCCAAACCTTTTGAACGCGATCTGGTGTTGCGGTACCAATAGTTTCACCTAAAGACACTTCATAGCAGCCCATGTCATAGAGTCGTTTAACAACTTTTACGACTTGCTCAGGGGCAATTGCGCCTTCATATGGACAATCGACAATACAGGAGACATAACCACGCACACGGATGTTATGTGTTTTTGCTGCACTCATGACATCGCTAAATTTTTCAAAGCTTTCGTCGATTGAGCAGTTAATATTTTTACGGGTAAAGCTTTCAGAAGCTGCGGTAAATACCGCAACCTCTTTGCATCCTACTGCTTGAGCTGTCTCAAAACCTTTGATATTGGGGGTGAGCAGGCTAAATTGCACATCGGTTGTTTGGGGTAATTGCTTAAATAGCTCGTCACTTTGAGCCATTTGCGGCACCCATTTTGCTGAAACACATGAACCGACTTCAATCGATTTCAGACCTGTATTAATCAGGTCATTAATGAAGTTTAAGCGTTGTTCGACGGTTAAAGCCTGTTTTTCGTTTTGCAGGCCATCTCTGGGACCGACCTCCACGATTTTGACAAACTCACTCATGCAACTTCCTCCTGTGCAGGCTGAAATTCCACAAGCTCATCGCCAGCTTTGACCTGATCACCGACTTGGAAATAGGAGTCTACAATTAAGCCGTCTTTAGGCGCACGAATGGTATATTCCATTTTCATGGCTTCAAGCGTCATTAAAATATCGTCTTTCTTCACGCTATGATTTGCGCTTACTAACACTTGAGTGACCACACCCGGCATAGGTGCTTTTAGGTGGCCTTCATCGGCTTGGCTATCTGTTTGATTAAAATCTTGGCGAATATAAGCAAACTTATAGCTTTGTCCATTTTGGAATAAGGTAATGCCTTGCTGACTTTGGTTAAAAGACAGTTTTTGCTTAGTCCCAGCAATTTGAACAGAGGCAGTATGTGCATCAATCAATTGACCTGAAATCGGGTAGCTTTGACCGTTATATTCTGCGGTGAAGCCATCTTCATGTGAGGCAAATTTGATTTGGATATTTTGGTTTAAATAGTTCAGTTTAATACTGTGCTGATAAGCAATATTTAAACGCCACAATGGTTGAGCCTGCCAAAGCTGTTTTTGGCTTGAGCTGTTGTTATTAAGTTTACTTAGAAACTCAATAAATGCCGCTGCCACCACCAGTTCTGGTTTGATCTCTTCAGGGCTAAACAAGAAGTTTTGTTCACGTTGAATCAGGTTGGTATCAAGCTTGGCTTGTTTAAACGATTCGCTACGAACAATTTTTTCAAGAAAGGCAATGTTGTTGCCTAAACCATCGACATGGAATTGGCTTAAAGCATTTTGCATTTGAATAAGCGCAGCTTCACGGTTTTTACCCCATACAATCAGTTTGGCAATCATTGGATCGTAATAGGTCGTGATTTCATCGCCTTCAACAATACCGCTGTCTACACGCACATATTGGTTTTGAGTTGGGTAGCGCAAATAGTCAATTTTACCGATTGCAGGTAAAAAGCCTTTTTCAGGTTCTTCTGCGTAGATCCGTGCTTCAAGCGCATGTCCATGAATCTGCAATTCGTTTTGTAGTTTAGGCAAAGGTTCGCCATAAGCCACACGAAGTTGCCATTCGACCAAGTCTTCACCTGTAATCATTTCAGTAACAGGGTGTTCGACTTGTAGACGGGTATTCATTTCCATGAAATACGCTGTACCGTCTTGTTCTACAATAAACTCAACCGTACCAGCACCGACATAATTTACGGCACGTGCAGCATCAATTGCAGCTTGGCGCATTGCATCGAGCTTCTCGCTTGGCATTTGTGGAGCAGGGGCTTCTTCTAGCACTTTTTGATGGCGACGCTGCACAGAACAGTCGCGTTCAAACAAATGTACATAGTTGCCATGTGTGTCACCAAACACTTGAACTTCAATATGGCGTGGTTGAATCACATAACGCTCAATTAAGACATCATCATTACCAAAGCTCGATTTGGCTTCACGCTTACAAGAAGCTAAGGCATGCAGAAAATCTTCACTGCGTTCCACTAGACTCATGCCTTTACCACCGCCGCCCGCGCTGGCTTTAATTAAAACAGGATAGCCAATTTGGTCTGCCTGTTGCTTTAAAAAGTCGGCATCTTGGTTGGTTCCGTGATAACCCGGTGTTAAAGGGACACCAGCTTTTTCCATTAAAGCTTTAGAAGTCGCTTTTAAACCCATCGCTAAAATGGCATCCACTGGTGGACCAATAAAGCAGATGTTGTGTTGTTGGCAAGCGAGTGCAAACTGATCATTTTCTGAAAGGAAGCCGTAGCCAGGGTGAACCGCTTGGCTACCTGTATCAATCGCTGCTTGAATAATGCGGTCAGCTTGTAAATAACTTTGAGTTGCAGGGGACTGACCAATATAAATCGCTTCATCTGCAAGTTTGACATGTTGTGCATTTGCATCTGCATCTGAGTAAACGGCAACCGTTCTAATACCTAATTTTTTAGCTGTACGAATTACACGGCAAGCAATTTCGCCACGGTTCGCAATTAAAATCTTTTCAAACATGATGATCGTCCTTAATTGTTGTTATTCGAGTTAGAAACCCAAGCAGGCTGTTGTTTATTTAAAAAGGCACTCAGACCTTCTTTTGCTTCGCTGCCTTGACGAACTTGAGCAATATGATGTGCTGTCTGTTGCAGCAAGTCATTACTCATGGTCTGGTTGCTCACCATTTGAATGAGTTGTTTTGAGGCCGCTTGAGCATGCGGGCCACCGAGTAATAGAGCATCAATAATTTCTTGAACTTTTTTATCTAAGTCTTCGGCATCTGCTACTTCGTGTGCTAAACCAATGTGTTTGGCTTCACGTGCTGAAATTCGCTCGGCAGTTAAGAAGTACCGAGAAGCTTGTCTTGCACCAATTGCACGAATTACATAAGGACTAATGGTAGATGGAGCAAGTCCTAAACGAACCTCAGATGTTGCAAACTTGGCATCCGTGCTGGCAATGCAAATATCACACGCTGACGCTAAACCCATTCCGCCACCAAAGGCAATGCCATGTACACGAGCAATGGTCGGTTGCTTAAGTGTTGCAAGTGCATCAAGCATTTGTGCAAGTTTTAATGCATCTGCTTCATTTTCTGCTGAAGATGCTTGACCTGCCTGTTTCATCCAATTGAGGTCGGCACCTGCCGAAAAGCTTTTGCCGCGACCAGCTAAAACCACAACACGAATGTCATCACGGGTATTGATTTGTTTAAAGCAGGCATGTAGTTCTTCAATGACTGTCGTATTAAAAGCATTGTGTAATTCAGGGCGGTTCAGCCAAACATAGGCAACCTGACCTTGTTGTTCGAGTTGTAAAAACTGATAGCTCATATACACCTCTTACATGCGGAACACGCCAAATTTGGTTGGCTGGATTGGAGCATTCATAGCAGCTGCAAGACTTAAACCAAGTACCTGACGAGTTTGAGCTGGGTCGATTACACCGTCATCCCAAAGACGAGCAGAAGCATAGTACGGATGGCCTTGACGTTCATATTGTTCACGAATCGGTTGTTTAAATTCATCTTCTTGTTGAGCTGACCACTCGGCACCTTTTTGCTCAATTTGATCACGTTTTAACGTTGACAGTACGCTCGCTGCTTGTTCGCCGCCCATGACTGAAATACGAGAGTTCGGCCAAGTCCATAAAAAGCGTGGTGAGTAAGCACGTCCACACATACCGTAGTTACCTGCACCAAAAGAACCACCAATAATCAAAGTGAGTTTTGGTACATTTGCGGTGGCAACTGCCATAACCAATTTAGCGCCGTTTTTTGCAATCCCTTCATTTTCATACTGGCGGCCAACCATAAAGCCCGTAATGTTTTGTAGGAATAACAATGGAATATTGCGCTGTGTGCATAGCTCAATAAAATGCGCGCCTTTTTGAGCAGACTCGGAAAATAAAATTCCGTTATTGGCAATTATGCCGACTGGCATACCATAGAGTGAAGCGAAACCGGTAATGAGTGTTGAACCAAAGCGTGCTTTGAACTCATCAAAACGAGAGCCATCTACAATACGGGCAATCACTTCACGCACATCGAAAGGTTTACGCGCATCACTTGGAACCACGCCATAGAGTTCCGATGCATCAAACAGAGGCTCATCAATTTGCTTGTTTAACTCATTTGGCTTTTTATTTAAGTTAGCAACAATGTTACGTGCAATCGCAATTGCATGTTCATCATTTTCAGCTAAATGGTCAGCCACACCTGAAAGACGTGTGTGGACATCACCACCGCCTAAATCTTCACTGCTCACCACTTCGCCAGTTGCAGCTTTTACCAAAGGAGGGCCACCTAAGAAAATCGTACCTTGATTACGTACAATAATGGTTTCATCAGACATGGCAGGAACATAAGCACCACCTGCGGTACAGCTACCCATTACTACAGCGATTTGGGCAATACCTAGGCTCGACATACGTGCCTGATTGTAGAAAATACGCCCGAAGTGATCACGGTCTGGAAAAACCTCATCTTGCATTGGTAAATAGGCACCGCCTGAATCCACCAAATAAATACAAGGCAAGTGATTTTGTTCAGCAATTTCTTGTGCGCGTAAATGCTTTTTAACCGTAAGGGGATAATACGTTCCACCTTTAACCGTTGCATCGTTGGCAACGATCATGCAAGTGATGCCGTTGACCTGACCAATACCAGCAATCACACCCGCAGCAGGAACATCATCTTCATAAACGTTGTACGCTGCCAACTGACCAATTTCTAAAAATGCCGTGCCGACATCAATGAGTTGATCAATACGTTCACGAGGTAAAAGTTTACCTCGAGCCAAATGTTTTTGACGGGCATTTTCACCACCACCTAAAGCAATACGCTGGGCAACTTGTTTGAGATCTGTGACCAATGTTTGCATGGCTTGCTGGTTTGTTTTGAAGTCTTCGCTTCGAACATTAATCTTGCTTTGTAATTGGTTCATAAGATGCGTCCTTATTTATAATTATTATTTGGTTTCATTAAAAAGTTCGCGGCCAATCAGCATGCGGCGAATTTCAGAAGTTCCGGCACCAATTTCATAAAGTTTTGCATCGCGCCATAAACGACCAGCAGGGAATTCATTGATATAACCATTACCGCCTAAAGTCTGAATGGCTTCACCTGCCATCCAAGTTGCTTTTTCGGCAGCATATAAAATGGCACTTGCGGCATCTTTGCGTAAACTGCGGTCATGATCCGCTTTGTCACAGGCAGCACCAACAGCATAAACGAGCGCTTTACATGCCAACCAAGTTGAATACATATCGGCAAGTTTGCCTTGCATAAGTTGGAATTCACCTAACGCCTGACCAAACTGTTCGCGTTGATGTAAATAAGGAATGACCACATCTAGACAGGCATCCATAATGCCTAAAGGTCCGGCACTTAAAACTGCTCGTTCATAGTCCAAACCACTCATGAGTACTTTTGTACCGTTACCCACGCCGCCGAGTACGTTTTCAGCAGGTACTTCTACATTGTCAAAGAACAGCGGGTAAGTGTTAGAGCCACGCATACCGAGTTTGTCTAAGTGGTTGCCGTGACTAAAGCCTTTCATGCCTTTTTCAATTAAAAAAGCAGTCATACCTTTCGCGCCAGCTTGCGGATCAGTTTTAGCGTAAACCACGAGTACATCTGCATCACCGCCGTTAGTGATCCACATTTTTGAACCATTTAAAACGAAGTGATCACCTTTTTGTTCAGCACGTAATTTCATGCTGACGACATCAGAACCCGCATTCGGTTCAGACATCGCAAGGGCACCCACATATTCACCGGAAATCAATTTTGGTAAATACTTTTGTTTTTGCTGCTCGTTACCGTTACGGTTAATTTGGTTTACACATAAATTAGAATGAGCACCGTAAGACAAACCAATGGCTGCCGAAGCACGAGAAATTTCTTGCATAGCAATAATATGAGCTAAATAACCCATATTGGCACCGCCATATTCTTCAGAAACCGTCATGCCTAAAAGGCCCATATCTCCGAATTTTTTCCAGAGATGTGCAGGGAATTTGTTGTCTTGATCAACTTGTTGGGCAATAGGTGCAATTTCCTTTGCACAAAATGCCGCTACTGAATCTTGAAGTGCAATTAAAGTTTCATCTAGACCGAAATTCAAGCTGCGTAGGTTCATGGTATTTTCATCCTATTGGTTATATTTGTTGTCCATAAAATATTTTGTGGGTATTTGATAAGTAACATACAATGATTTTTTGAAAAAGTGAATACTGATTCATAAAATGATTTACAATTCATTTTATTTGTTAGAGAATAAATTATGAGCTATAAACGATCATCTTTAATGCAAGAGCGGATGGAGCAAAATCGGAAGTCGATTTTGAATTCAGCCAGAAAAATAATTTCAGAGGGAGGATTTAAAGACGCGCAAATACAAACAATTGCAGAGCAAGCGGGTGTATCTAGTGGACTGGTTTATCGCTACTTCGATAATAAAAGCCAAGTGCTCATTGAAGTTTTGTCTGATGCGATTAATACAGAGCTATTGGTCATCGATTCGATTACCGAAAGTGATTTATCGGCAAAGCAGAAATTGCACAAGGCGGTGGCAACCTTTGTAAAACGGGCACTGAATAGTCCTCAGCTTGCATATTCACTTATGTTTGAACCCGTCGATTCAACGGTTGAACATGAGCGTTTTCGTGTGAAGCAATTGATTAAACAAAGTATTAAAAAAATACTTGCGGATGGAAATGCAAGTGGTGAGTTTGTCTTGGATGATTTAAACACAGCAGCACTTTGTGTAGTCGGTGCTATGACTTATGTGGTGGTTGAACCCCTAGACCCAGCTCAAAATACAAAGTTTGATCATGCGCATAAAGACTATTTTTCAAAACAGATTGCTGACTTTTGTGTGGATGCTGTGCAGAAGAAATAGGGCATATAAAGGATATAAAACAACACAAAATAAGTAGTTTGGAAAAGTAGTTGCAGTAACAACAATTAGATCAGGTAAGAAGAGAATTAAAAGAATCAAGGAGAATGATTCAATGCAACAAGAACGGTTAAGCTACGCCTCGGGACCAAGCACACAGCCCTTATTGGGTATGACCATTGGTGAACAATTTGATCAGGCTTGTCGGCAATATGCTGAAAAGGAAGCAATCGTTAGTTTCCATCAAAATAGACGATTAACCTATAAAGCTTTACAGGATGAAGTAAACGCTTTTGCTTGTAGCCTTTTAAAATTGGGATTAAAAAAAGGAGATCGCTTAGCGATTTGGTCGCCTAACTGTGTGGAATGGACGGTAACCCAATTTGCAGCTTTTAAAGCAGGGATTATTTTAGTCAATCTAAATACAGCTTATAAAAGCCATGAACTTGAATATGTATTGAATAAAGTCTCATGCAAAGGATTGATTATTGCTTCTCAATTCAAAACGACTGATTACCAAGAATTACTCACAAAAATTGCCCCTGAGTTAACTAACAGTTTAGATAAAGTGCTCAGTTCAGCGAGACTGCCACATTTAAAATTTGTCATTAAAATCGATGACCAACAACATACGGGTATTCATCGTTTTAGTGATTTAGTTACTACACCCACTTCTGAACAGCTTGAGCAATTAAAACAATTAGCGAAGCAACATCAGTTTGATGAAACCATTAATATTCAATTTACCTCAGGTACAACAGGTAACCCTAAAGGAACCATGTTGACCCACCATAATATTTTAAATAATGGCTATTTTGTGGGGGAAGGCATTCGTTTAACCCCTCAAGATAAAGTCTGTATTTCTGTGCCGTTGTTTCATTGTTTCGGCATGGTGATGGGGAATTTGGCATGTGTTACGCACGGCGCAACTATGGTCTATCCATCGGCGGTATTTAATCCTTTAGAAACTTTAAAAGCGATTCATCAAGAACGCTGTACGGCAGCTTATGGCGTGCCTACTATGTTTATTGCGACATTAGAACATGAGCAATTTAATGAGTTTGACCTGTCGAGCTTAAGAACAGGAATTATGGCAGGTAGTCCTTGCCCACGTGAAATTATGCAACGTGTGATTGACCGTATGCATATGTCTGAAATCACCATTTGTTATGGTATGACTGAAACCTCACCAGTAAGTGTACAAAGTTCGGTAAATGATTCAATTGATAAACGAGTAAGCACGGTTGGGCATGTTCATCCGCATGTTGAAATTAAAATTGTCGATTTAGAAGGGCAGATTGTTCCGCAAGGCACTTTAGGTGAGTTATGCGTTCGCGGTTATTCAGTCATGGCTGGCTATTGGGGCGAAGAAGAAAAGACCAAAGAGGTCATTGATTCAGCTGGCTGGATGCATACAGGTGATATTGCCGAAATGGACCAAGACGGTTTTATTAAAATTAAAGGCCGTATTAAAGATGTGGTGATTCGTGGTGGGGAAAATCTCTTTCCAAAAGAAATTGAAGACTTTTTATATACCCATCCAGATGTAAGTGATGTCCAAGTTATTGGTTTACCAGATGCCAGATATGGCGAAGAACTCTGTGCTTGTATTATTTTGCATGAGCATCATCAAATTGATGAAAACAGTATTCGCCAATTCTGCAAAGAGCACATTTCTCATAATAAAGTGCCGCGTTATGTCCGATTCTTTAATGAGTTTCCAATGACTGCTTCAGGCAAAGCACAAAAGTTTAAATTGCAGGAAATTATGCGAGCTGAGCTGAATTTAACTGGAAATGTCTTTGATTAAAGAAGTCGAAAGCCCGTTCAAAGTGCAGCAAATTATAAATTTAAAGGCAGTTTAAATAGAGGATAAGCAAAATGGCAAAAGACTTTAATAGCCCAAAAGTAGTCGAAGGATATGACGAACATATTCGTAAATTAATTCCAGGTTATGAAGTTATCCATCAACAGGTGGATGCCATTTTGCAATCGGTGTTGAAACCTAATGCTCATATTTTAATTGTGGGCTGTGGTACTGGGTATGAACTCGAGTATTTACTTAAACGACATCCGAACTGGAAATTTATAGCAGTTGATCCATCTTTGACCATGCTGCAAAAAGCTCAGGAACAGGTTGAACTTTTAGATAAATCTTCACAAGTAACCTTTGTACATGGTGAAACTTCGGCTTTGCCTCTTGAGAGTTGCTTTGATGCTGCACTTTCTATTCTCGTGGCTCATTTTATTGCAGATGACATAAAACCCGTTTTTTTTAAAGATATTTATGATCGCTTAAAGGAAAAAGCGGTTTTACTTACTTACGATTTAATGACGTGTGTAAACCCACAGCAGCTTCAAGCACTACGTTATTTATGCTTGGATCAAGGTTTAACGGAAGAGCAATGTCAGAAAATGTTAGAGCGTATGGCACAAGACTTTTTTAGCTTAACCACTGAAGGATATATCAAACTTTTGCAAAAGACTGGTTTCGAGAGCGTACAGCCATATACGCAGATTTTGACTTATCAGGGTTTTATTGCAAAAAAATAATGTCAGTAGAGACAAAGGAATGTTGTCTTAACACCTAAATATTCTCAATGAGGATGAGAATATAAAAAAACGAAAAAATTAGAAGAACTAGCTTTACCTATAACACATTAAAAAGTGGCCTCAATGCTGCTTAAGGGAGGTTTTGTCTAAAAAATATGAGGAAGACTTTCTAGAGGAAGAAAGTCTGATGTTTAAGGGCCTGTTTTAGATAGGTATACAACAAAAAGGATGTCGAGATCTTTAAGTCTAATTAAAGATCAAAAAAGGAAAGTTTTATGATAAATGCTTTAAATACAACGGTTCAAAAAAGCCTATTGGCAGTTTCTGTGACCCTGTTTGTGTCTTCTGCTTTTGCAGGTCAAACAGATCCTGAAATAGAACAACTTCGCCAAGAAGTAAAAGAACTACGGGCTATGCTACAAGCCAACATGCAAGCTCAGAAATCTTTATCGCAACAAAGAGTAGAGCTAGCAACTTCTGCAATGCCCCAAGCTGCTCAGCCTACAAAACAAGGGTTAACTAAGTCTGGTGCAGAATTTAATTTATACGGTTATATACGGGCAGATGCTTCTTATCAAATGAAGGGCGCATCTACCATGTATAACAATATTAGTGGGGTTCCACTCGAAAATACGCCTGAAGAATCTGCTCAAAAAGACCAATTACACAGTACCGTTAATGTGACACGTTTCGGGTTGAATTTTAAAACCCCAACTGCTGCGGGTGATGTGGGCGGGAAACTTGAAATGGACTTCTTTGGGGCTGCTACTCGGGATCAGTTTCGGATACGCCATGCTTATTTAACGTTTGATAAATGGCTCATTGGTCAAACGTGGTCAACCTTTATCGCACCTGAATATTATCCGGAAACGATTGATGCAGGCACATTTGTAGGCAGTGCATTATTAAGATCACCGCTCGTCCGTTATAGCGATAACTTAACGGCAAATACAAGCTTTGCAATATCGGTTGAAGATCCGAAATATACTGCGACCTCAGACCCAGATAATAAAATGCGTTTACCAGCTTTGGTAGGACGCTTAAATCATAAATTTGCCAATGGTTCGATGTTATCTGCCCGTAGTCTAGTTGCCGAAAAAAGAACTAATAATGATGACCAAGTCGCTTGGGGCGTGGGCTTCGGCGGTAAATACCAAATTACGCTCGATACATTACTCAAAGCCGATTATTACCATGTCAAAGGAGATGGGCGTTTCTTGCTATGGAGTAACAGTGGCTATGCAATAGATGATCAAAACAATATGCATAGCAATGAATTTGATACCGTTTCTTTCGGTATTACTCATCAATTTACGCCACAAATTCGTTCAACCTTAGCTTATGGCTATATGAAAGCCAAAGATGATAACCGTTTTGCTGAATTACAACGTAATAGCACCACCCAAAATAAAGAGCTTTGGCAGGGCTGGGTGAATGCACTTTATAACCCATACAAACCAATTACCTTGGGGGTCGAATATGTGTATGGCGAACGAGAAACTTTTGATGGCCGTAACGGGATTGATAACCGCTTCAATATGATGGCGAGTTATGACTTTTAATTTATTCAACAAGACCTTGAATAATCTGTTTTTTCTTTAGGGTGCAGTATGTCGTTTTAAAAAATTAAATATGAATTTATCTCACAGAGGAGGTGAGTAAATGACAACATCTAAATTAAATGTAAATGAAGTTATTGATCAGGCCCGATTTACCCCTTTTCACTGGAGCATTTTGCTTTGGTGTTTATTAATTATTATTTTTGATGGTTACGATCTGGTGATTTATGGCGTTGTACTGCCTTTGCTCATGCAAGAGTGGTCATTAACAGCTGTACAGGCGGGGATGTTAGCAAGTACAGCACTATGCGGAATGATGTTTGGGGCAATGTTCTTTGGAACTTTGGCAGACAAAATAGGCCGTAAAAAAGTAATTTTAATCTGTGTGACTTTTTTTAGTGGTTTCACCTTTTTAGGCGCTTTTGCATCAAGCCCACTTGAGTTTGGCGTACTTCGATTCTTGGCGGGACTGGGCATTGGTGGGGTCATGCCAAATCTAGTTGCTTTGACCTCGGAATACGCACCTAAACGTATACGAAGTACGCTGGTGGGGACCATGTTTAGTGGTTATGCGATTGGTGGAATTCTTTCAGCCTTAATTGGTAGTTATTTGGTTGAAAGTCAGGGGTGGCAAATTATGTTTTTAATTGCCGGTATTCCACTATTTTTATTACCTGTAATCTGGAAGTTTTTACCTGAGTCATTAACTTTTTTAGTTAAAACAGGTAAAACTGAACAGGCACATAAAATTATTCAAAAAATTTCACCTGAACAAACACTAACAACCCATACGCAATTAGTGCTTAATGAAGATAATGTTCCAACAGGCAGTTCTGTAAAAGGATTATTTCAACAAGGCCGTGCCTTCAATACACTCATGTTCTGGCTCGTATTCTTTATGTGCTTACTCATGGTGTATGCCTTAAGTAGCTGGTTACCAAAACTCATGCTGGCAGCAGGGTATTCATTGGGCAAAAGTATTTTATTCTTGCTTGCTCTAAATGTTGGCGCAATGATCGGTTCAATCGGCGGGGGTATTTTGTCTGATAAATTCCATCTAAAACCTGTAATTATGGGAATGCTACTGGCAGGTGTTGTTGCTTTAGTCGGTTTAGGTTTTAAGTCACCAGCCTATGTTTTATATGGTTTGGTGACTGTGGCAGGAGCAGCAACGATTGGTACTTCAATTCTTCTTTATAGTTACGTTGCACAATATTATCCATTGAGTGTGCGTTCTACTGGAATTGGCTGTGCTTCTGGTGTTGGTCGTATTGGGGCTATTGTTGGACCTATCTTAACGGGCCTGTTATTGGCTTTAGAGTTACCACATAAGATGAATTTTGTGATGATCGCAATTCCTGCAATTTTAGCGCTTTTCGCCGTCATGGTTTTAAGACGATATGCAGCTGAAAAACAGCCTATTACACCAAAACTTAATGTCGAGTTAGAGGGTAATTAATCCATATGGATACGGGTAGGGAGCAAATTTCTACCTGTATCTGGACGTTTTATTGATTAACTAATTCGTTTAAATCAACTAGATTTGCCATTTGCTGATTACCTTTATCATTTGGATGTAAATGATCTCCAGAATCATAAATTGGATTTAATCGATCGGAATGTTTTGAATCTTTTAAGCCTTGCTCAAGATCAAGAACTCCATCAAATGTTTTACTGGTTCTCATCCAGTGATTAATGCGCTGGCGTAATTCATCTTTATTCGGTTGGTAATAATTATCTAAAGGTGTATTAGGTAAGGCACCTGAAAATGGAAGTAAGGTTGCACCAATTACCTGAATACCTTGTTGGTGAGCTTCTCTCACAACACGTTTATAACCTTCGGTTAATGCTTCAAAAGAAGGTATTTGCTGTTTAGAAGCAAAGGCTGTACCTGGCCATGAAATATCATTAATACCAACTAACACAATTAAAGTTTTAACACCTGAATATTGAAACACTTCACTGTTTAAACGTTTTAAAGCACTGTCACCCATACCGTCTGTAAGTAACCGATTCCCAGAAATTCCACTATTAATGACCGCTATTTTATGGGTCGATAAGCGCTTAGCTAAAAAGTCAGTCCATCTCGTATTTGCATCCAAAGTTGCAGTTGCGCCGTCGGTAATGGAGTCTCCAATGACTGCAACAACATGTGCTTTATGCTTTGGTTTTACTTCAATAGCCGATAATAATAATCGCGCAGTTGTTGTTTTTGCACTGCTGGGCGTATTTAAGTTCGCGGTCTGATTGCCCGTAATGAGCCAACTGGTTTGTTTCGCATCCCAATGAAAAGTTTTAAATGCAGTGGGCTTTTCAATAAAGCTATTTACCATTAACTGCGCATGATCGGGAACAGGTAGTTGAATTGGATCACTAATCAGTTGTTTGCCAGGTAAAATTTGTGCTTTAAGTTTCCCAGAAAAATAAACAGGATAAGCACTCTTAGCTTTTAGACTTTGTCCTTTGAATATTCCCACAGTTGTTTTATCAATAGATAACGGTTGATCCCCATATTGATTGGTAAAAACAAGCCGAACAGCTTCACCACCTAAACTAATTTGGCTGATTTGTTTGATGGTCTGATTCGTTATTTGCTCTGGAATATTGGTCGGGAAAACGAAATCTTTATTCCAGACTTTTTGGGGGCTGGCTACCCAAGTGGTAATCCATTGGCTCTTTTGTACTTCTGCTTGTGCAAAGCTCGTAAATAAAATGAGAGAGAATAGGGCAGGTTGATAAAGTTTCATCTCGTGAACTCTTTAAAACGAATTAAAGTTATCTTGAAATAAATTGCTGGCTTGTTATAGCGGGCTAAGCGGAATAAGATTTGTGAATACAATTCATAAATAAATTTTGTTATGTCATATTTTGATATTAATCGGTCTGGCGAGTTGGCAATTTTTATACGTGTGGTCGAACTTGGAAGTTTTTCAGCCGTAGCACGAGCATGTGACATGACGCCGTCTGCGGTCAGTAAGTTAATTTCTCGGTTGGAAAAAAGACTTGGTGTCAGACTGCTGAACCGTTCGACACGCCAGTTTCAGCTGACGAGTGAAGGATGCCAGTTTTATGAGCAAGGTCTTCAAATACTCAATAATTTAGATGAACTAGAACAATCCGTTACCGCAAATCACATGCCACAAGGGCGAATCAGAATTCATACTAGTCTTTCATATTGGACGCATTTTTTATTACCGTGTATTTCCTTATTTAATCAGCGCTATCCACAAATTGAATTAGAGGCTCATTTGAGTGATGAAGTCATTAATTTAGTTGAGCAACGGATTGATGTTGCAATTCGTACAGGGCCTTTAAAAAGCTCAAATTTGGTTGCTCGCTCACTCGGAAGCACGCAGAAACATTACGTCTGTTCACCTGCATATATTGAAAAGTATGGTTATCCGCAACACCCAGAACAGTTATACGAACATCAGCTTTTAGACATAAGTTACCAACGTCAAAATAAAACGTGGCTTTTTAAAAAAGACGATCAAGAAATCACACTTGCTCCCACTAAGGTTTTACGGGTAAATCATGGAGAAGCCATCTTACAGTTAGCGCTTGCAGGTGCTGGTATTGCACAGCTTAACCAATTCCAAGTCAAAAAAGCTTTAGAACAAAAACAGTTGGTCAAAATCCTTGAAGACTGGAATATCAAGGCTTCAGAAGAATTTCATGCTGTTTGGATTGGTCATGATAAATATGTCCCTAAACGTGTACGTGTATTTTTAGATTCTCTGGTAGAACATGCCCTTATAAGGTAGATAGCTATTTTCTAGCACTAAATTGGCACTGTCGCATTGTTGTATTCATGGTGTCTACAAAGTTCATTTTGGCATCAATATTCTGCAAACTCACTTTTGGTAAGTTTTCAACAAATTGTGGTGAATAGTGTTGTTCTAAAGAGTTATAAATACAATTACACTGTGAAACGTCATGTCCTGCCCAAACACAATGCGCATTAAATTCTTTTTTGCTCAATGGTCTGCATCCTATTAAATTTAAAACACTTATCGCAAGCAGGCTCACCAGAACAAAACGACGTAGAAAAAACATTATTGTTACTCTGCATAGGTTGTTGTTATCGCTAAGTGATGTTGATAGAAGTTCTTATCTTTATGCGGTTTTTTTGAATACATAAAACCCTTACCTAAACTTATATAGATGGGTAGGTAAAAGGATTAAATAAACAATTTTTGAACTCTATATAAGGTTTTTATTTTAGAGAGATGTGAGGGGCGATCTCTAAAAAATGCCTGAATAAGTAAAAGATGTCGAATATAAATATGATTAATAAAAGAATTTAAAAAATATAAAATAATAGTCATGAGTGACTCCTTAATTAAAGAAGTTAAGCCCATTCATTGCTAATCATTATGGTGGTGAAACGAAAGAGGGTTAGCAGACTGATACCTAAGAAACCAGCACACCCGAAGGTGTCCCACTCTCGTTCCTCCATCAAAGGCACGAGGGGCTTCACACCAAAAAACGTGTTTTTAGTGCACTTAGGTAGACGGTCTGCTAAAACCGACTGACAAAATTGGTCAGCGCGAGCATCATAAGCTGAGCATTAGAGTGGGTCAATTGCAAAAATAAAAGATTGATTTATATAATTTCATATAAATATTTGCCTGTTTTTATTTAGAAAATAGAAAAACTAAAACGCATAACATTAATATAACTCATTTTTATTTTACGTGAGGTGTTGTTTTTTAATCATATATATCAATTATTTATTAATTGTTTATTTATATAGTATGTCAATGTCATTAATTGGATGTATGGTTTTGCTAAACTATTTAATAATTCTATTTTTATAAGTTGGACTATGGAGTGTATGCACTTCATGCCAAAAAATAACCAGAATTTCAATTGCAATAAATATAATTTTACTGATCATATTTTAGGTTTTTACATAAGCTTGCATAATCTACAAAAGTTAAGAGAACCACAGCAGTAGGCCAACATAAGATAATGCTATTCGTAAGCCTACATTTTAATATTTATAAAGGTGATTTAAATGGTTAGAATCTTTTGTGCAGTGAGTATGGTACTTGTAATAGCGATGGGCGTGAGCGCATGCCAAGACCGCAATTCAAGAAATGATGGAATGCGTGGAGCAAGTGATCCAGCAGCACCTCATGATATCAATAGAAATTCACAATAATTAGTTTTATTTAACAAAGCCTACTTATTAAGTGGGCTTTTTTTATTGTTATTTGATCTAAAAAATATAGCATAATAAAAATTAAATATATGAAAATATAATGTTTATCAGTTATTTATTATCTATTTTCTGCTTGGCAATCTAAGTGTTACTGAATTGTTGTAAAATGAATATATCTTTTCAAAAAGTTAATAAAATAAAAACAATAGCTTACTTATATTCATCCAAAATTCATTTTAGTAATAATGAACTATAAAGGTAAGGATATGCCCCAATATTTAAAAATAGCTGAGAAAATATATCAAAATGTCAAAGAAAAAAAAGGTTTCACGGATGAGTCGATGGAAGATCTTAACAATTTGATGATCGAACTCAAACATGAAATAAAAGGGACACAGCTAAAGCTTTTATATAATTATATTGATTTCGCTGAACTGCTAATTAAGCCTTTGCAAGAGTCAAAAATTAAATTGGATTTAAGTCTTATTCCTAAAAGTAAAAATACACAGGAGTTTGTACTCTGGCTTGCTGGTTTCATTGAGCGGATTACTACGGGTGGACAAGAGAAATTACCTTCAATTCGGGCCAAAATTACATTACCAGCTTATGCATATGAGGAAACTTATCCTTTACAGAAAAAGCCGGTAAATAATGGTGAAGAAATAATTGAATATTTTAAGAAAAATCAAAATTGATTTTTAACGAAAACCTGAATTGATTATCTAAGTGAGGTTTTTATTTTGATAAGCCATTAATTATAGGTATTGAAGATGACATGTTTGTTTGTACATTTTACACAAGCAACTTGCATTAGCGATTAGGAAATTTATGGTATAAAAGCAAAAGTGAGCAAAACAAAACGATAAAAAAAGCCTATTTCCCAGGGCCAATAGGAAATAAGCTTATAGCTTTGGACCGTTTGAGGATGTTAAATATCATCCCATGCATCTTTAATGGCTTGTTTCGCATGTTCCCATTTTAAGCGAGACTCAGCTTTGAGTTCTTCCCATTTTTGCTGCAAACTACCTTCCATGTCTTCAAACTGAGTTCCTTCCTTATATTCAGAACGAGCCCGATGACCAAGTTCATAAGCTGTAGAAAAGTCACGATCATAATCTAGATCTGGTGTTGTTAATTGCGCTTCTTGGTAATAAGGTCGGGTAAGATAGCTTTCACGCCAGCGCGAGTCAGAATAGTTATGATCGCCAGCTACTAGTTGAGCATGATCTGTATTTTGATCTGTCATTAGAATTCCCTCATATTTTATTAAATTTTATGCTTATATTAGATTTAGGAAGGTGAGTTCACCTTCCTAAATGATCGACCGCATCAAAGAACAATTACAAACGATTAACGTTGTTGGTTGTTATTTGAATTTTGTTGGCCAGAATCTTTTTGGTTAGATCCTTGTTGTTGGCCACGGTTATCATTTTGCTGTTGCTGCTGATTATTGCGTTGTTGATCGTTTTGCTGTTGGTTACCGTGTTGTTGTTGATTACGGTTGTCATTTTGCTGTTGTTGCTGTTGCTGATTATTGCGTTGATTTGCTTGATTATTAGTAGTGCTCATTTTTTAATACCTCATATCAATTATGACGATGTGTTTTATCTGAGAGCTTCAGATAGGGTTATTAAAACATGTAGCTTTAAAATGTGTAGGGTAGGGGTGTTACCCCATATTTAAATGTAAATTTAAAAACTATTAATTTTAAATAACTCGCTGATTTTTAGTGAATGTGATTTTTAGTCATAAACATAATTAATATGAATGTTTAAAAAATTACATTTCAGCACATAATATTTAAGAAAGATAATAAATATTTCCAAATGTATATTTGTTAACTTTTTATATAATTTAAGAGGCTTTTTTATCTAATATAATAAGTTTTATATCTTGAGTAATATAGTGCGTCAAATTTCTAAGTTTTAAAAAGGCTGGTCCTTTTAAAACACGTCTAAAATTATAAAAATTATTTTTATAATATATTGAATAAAAGAACGTTCCTACAGGTTTTTCCTCTGTTTCAGAACCCCTTTTCTTTAAGAGACCTGTGCAGGCAACATACAGTTCAGCATGCAAAAGTTCCTTTCCTATATTAATCATTTCAACAGTCACTTGCATTGATTCGGCAGTATATTTTTCAATAAGTTGCTCTGAAATATGCAGGGTGTTTTCCTTTATTAGAAGATCATAACTTACAAGACTACCTATAAGGATATCTCCTGAATAAGGACTCAAAGAAAAACGATAAGCAAGATAGCCAGCCGAAGCGCTTTCAAAAAAAGCAATTTTGATTTTCTTATCTGCTAATAATTTACAACATGAATTAAACATTCTAATTCTCCCTTTAATTATTTTTTAAATGTTATAGAACTATTTGAAATTTTGATTCGTTATTTTTAACGGTTTATTTTTGATGGTTAAATTAATGTAAATTTAGATTAATTTTTGCAAATTTTATATAAAAACAGTGGCTTAAATAATTCTAAAAATTTAAATGTAATTTTACGTGAATTTGTATATCTTTGAATTTTTTGATTTATGTGTTTTATCTTAATTTTTAATAACGCAAAATAACAAACTTAAAACTTGATTATAATTCGGGTGACGTATGGTAATTGATATCTCACAAACGGAGAATGAAAATGCCTGTTGTAGTGAAAGAAAGATTATTAGACTTATTACAAGATAATCAAAAAAATTATTATGAATTGTTTGTTTTTTTTCTTGACCCTGATGTTTCAAATTTTGAGAAAGAGAAAAAGGCAAGAGATTTACTGATTAAAGAGATTGAAAAATTAGAGATAGAGGAAATAGATTTTCCTTCAGATATCAATTCGATTAAATCATGGTGTGTGAACGATAATAAAAAAAATTGTCAGGAATTTCAGGCATATTTAAACCGTAGACAAGCTGGTCAAGATAGAGAGTATTTTCAGAATGTTGCTCAGGCGTTTGAATTTCTCATAAAAGTATCGCCGACTAAAAAGGTCGATGGTGCATGGTTATATAGCTCAGTGCATTATTGGAATGATCCAGTCTTTCATGAGCTCATTATTACTTATTTGGAAGAACTTGGTTTAGGTGAACCGAAAGCGAACCATGTCTGTATTTATGATGACCTTTTACGCAGTCTCGGACTCGACAGCTTCGATTTGCTTTTAGAAGACGAATACTATCATCAAGCAGTCGTTCAGCTAGCACTAGGGTATGCACCACCTGAGTTTATTCCTGAAATGGTCGGTTTTAATTTAGGATATGAACAGCTTCCACTGCATCTTTTAATTTCAAATTATGAGTTTGCCGAATTAGGCATTGATTCTAAATATTTTAATCTACATATCACCATTGATAACATTGACAATGGGCATGCCCATAAAGCCATTAAAGTTATTGAAGATATTTACAACAAATACAGAGATAAAGAGCTTTTCTTTACCAAGTTAAAACAAGGTTTTGCCTTGAATAACCGTGGTGAATCTTCCTCAAATATTATCAAGAATTTAAATCTTGAAGACTTTGTTCATAAAATCTTGAAAAGAAAGGCACTTGTCGGGCAGCTCATTCATAACGAAACCAGACAGTTTGGCTGCAAAACCATTAATCAATGGCTATCAAACCCTGATGATATTGCAGGTTTAATCACTCATTTAACTGAACAGAAATGGATTAAGTTTAATACTGACCCTGAACAGAGCGTGTTCTGGCGAATGATTAATGAAGAAAATGGAAAAATGTTTGGGGTATTTAACCCTGTAGAGCGCCAAATTATTCATGACTGGATTGCTGGTAGTGATCATTCTTCTAACTTCTTGGCATACAGCCGAGAACTTAAGAATAGCCAGCGTATTCAGGACTATTTATTTAGTTATATCTCTGATGGCGAGCTTGATGCACTGCAACAGCGCGTGCTGCAATCGAGCGATCTTGCAATAAAAATATGCAAACTTACCCCATTTCTAGCCCCTGATTCTCATCATAAAAGTATTGGTCTTTGGAGTACTCGTAAATACGTAGAACTTCTTTTTCCTTATTTAGGTACGTTTAAAAACTAGTTTGATAAACGTTTTCAACTTCAACCCCAAGTTTAACTTTCAAAACATAGGTAATGGACATGAACGACAAAACTAAATTAACTAATAAAACAAGTGAAATGGCTGGCGCCGATGCAGCAAATAAAGCCAATACTACCCAGAAAACTGAACAGTTAGACACAGTAAGAGATGATGCAACCAATGAGGCATTAACCACCAATCAGGGGGTTAAAATAGCGGATAACCAAAATAGCTTAAGAGCGGGTATTCGTGGCTCAACTTTATTGGAAGATTTCATTTTAAGAGAAAAAATCACCCACTTTGACCATGAGCGTATACCTGAGCGTATTGTGCATGCGCGTGGTGTAGGGGCGCATGGTTATTTTCAGGCATATGAAGGAAATGAACGTTTAACCAAAGCTGGTTTTTTAACAGACCCAACTATTCAGACGCCTATTTTTGTACGTTTTTCAACAGTGCAAGGGCCACGTGGTTCAGCCGACACCGTTCGTGATATTCGTGGTTTTGCAATTAAGTTTTATACCCAAGAAGGTAACTTTGACTTAGTGGGAAATAACGCACCTGTCTTTTTTGTGCAAGATGGCATTAAGTTTCCGGACTTTGTGCATGCAGTAAAACCTGAACCCGATACAGAAATGCCAACAGGGGCAACTGCACATGATACTTTCTGGGATTTTGTGTCTTTAGTTCCAGAATCTGCACATGCGGTAATTTGGGCAATGTCAGACCGTGCGATTCCACGTAATTTACGTTCAATTCAAGGGTTTGGTGTGCATACCTTCCGTCTAATTAATGCCGAAGGTAAATCACATTTCGTAAAATTTCACTGGACACCAAAACAAGGTTTAAGTGCGCTGGTATGGGATGAAGCTCAGAAACTTGCAGGTAAAGACCCCGATTTCCATCGTCGTGATCTTTATGAAGCAATTGAGCAAGGTTTTTATCCAGAATGGGAACTCGGCGTGCAGATTGTCGAAGAAGAAGATGAAATGAACTTCGACTTCGATTTGTTAGACCCAACCAAAATTATTCCTGAAGAATTAGTTCCTGTTACGCCAATTGGCCGATTTGTTTTAAATAGAAATGTCGATAACTTCTTTGCTGAAACAGAACAGGTGGCTTTCTGTCCGGGCCATGTAGTACCTGGTATTGATTTTACAAATGACCCACTTTTACAAGCACGTCTATTTTCGTATACAGATACCCAATTAAGCCGTTTAGGTGGACCAAACTTCCATCAAATTCCAATTAATAAACCAGTGTGTCCATTCCATAACAATCAACGTGATGGCATTCATCAACATACCATCCATAAAGGCCAAGCCTCATATCAACCAAACTCAATTGATAATGATTGGCCAGCAGAAACACCACCCGCTGCTTCAAATGGTGGTTTTGAAAGCTATCCTGAACAAATTAGTGGTCACAAACTTCGTCAAAGAAGTGAAACCTTTTCCGATCATTTTTCACAACCGCGCCTTTACTATAAGAGCCTTGCACCGCATGAGCAAAAACATGTGGTCGATGCCTATACTTTTGAATTAAGTAAAGTTCAAAGAAAACATATTCGTGAGCGCCAAGTTCAACAAATTTTAGCAAATATCGACCTCGATCTGGCACGTCAAGTCGGTGCGAACCTAGGTATTGAAGTGCCTGACTTAACCTTAGATTATAAGAAAATAGCAATTGAAAAATCCGCCAAGTTGTCTTTTTTAGCTTTCCCACCTGAGGATATTCAAGGTAGAAAAGTTGCTGTACTTATTCATAATCTTGTGAAGTCAGATACACTTGAAGCTATTAAAAATTGGGCGATTAAAGAAGGTGTGGTTGTTCATTTACTAGCGCCGAGCTTGGCTCCAGTAAAAGATCATAAAGACAGTATTATTGTAGCTGATGGTATGCAAATGGCTGAACCTTCAATTGCTTATGATGCTGTAATTGTTCCAGATGGCGATAATTTAAATGCAGTGATGCAAGATGGGGTAGCGCGCCATTATGTACTAGAAGCTTATAAGCATTTAAAACCAATTGCATTTTTAGGTAATAAATCTGATTTGCTTGAGCCACTTGGTTTAGTTGCAGATGAAGGAACTTTAATAGAAGATGAGTTCCAGCCTATTGCGGAAAAATTTAAAAATCTGATTAAAGCTCATCGGGTTTGGTCACGAGAACAAATAGCCGCACACGTACCGGCTTAAATAAAGAAGCCCTGAAAGTTAATTTTTTAACTAAATGAAATTGCTGCCTTAACTACGACAATAATGTGGTAATCAAAAACGCGATGCCTCTGGACGTTTTACGTCTTAAGCAGATAGTTTTTGAGAATAGAGGAGGCATTATGCCTCCTTTATTTTTATAATTTTATAAGCTTATGAGTGAGTAAGAGGGTGTAGGCCTTTTACAATATCTGTAAATTCTGAGCCATTTAACCAAAAAGATTTCTTTAAAAATAGTGTCGTCATAATACTTTCAGCTGCTTCACTTTCCGGATTTTCACAGAAAATTCCGTAGCTTTCACCTAATACCGCATCATTTTCAATAAGACGGATAAAGTAAGCATGTTGCTCATTTGCATAACCTAAAACTGCATCACGTTGATTTTTCATTTCGCATGTCTCCATACCAAAAACTGAATCTAACTCATATTTAAGTGTCCAGAATTTCATTTGATAAAAATCAAAACAGTCAGTAATAAGGACTATTTCACAATAGGTTTTGATTTTCTTCAAATTGCCATTTTCGTTTTAGCATCCCTGTTAAAAGCAAAATGGATTAAAATCTGATCATGAGATTTATTGTTATGCAAAAAAAATATTTCGTCAACTTGAAAGTGTAACTTTTTCAAGTTACATTGTTTGTGTAGGATTTGAACGGTGAGATGGAGGCGGTATGCCAAAGAAAAAAGAATTCGAGCATGGCGGTGCACGGGAAAATGCTGGTCGTAAAGCACAGTTTAATGAACCCACCAAAGTGATTCGTGTTCCTGAATCTCAAGTCAACTTTATCAAAAATTGGTTACTGAATAATGTCAAAACTGATAACCAGACAGATTTTAGTTCAAAACTAAAAATACAACAGGTTCATCCAAACAACGATAAAATTTATCAGATTCCTTTGGCAACAGAGCGTGTTGCTGCAGGTTTTCCTTCTCCTGCGCAAGATGATATTGAGCAAGCGCTCGATTTAAATGAATATTTAATTAGAAATGAAAATGCTACCTTTATTGTTAAAGCCAATTCTTTATCCATGCTAGACGCTGGAATTGATATTAATGATCCGCTTATTGTGGACCGTAGTATTCCCGCTAAATCGGGTGATATTGTGATTGCACTCATCGACAATGATTTCACTGTGAAGCGCTTAATGATTGATAGTCAATTTAAGCCGCCTAAAGTTTGGCTAAAAGCAGAAAACCCTGATTATCAGAATATTTATATTGAAGAGGGGCAGGAACTGGTTATTTGGGGAGTGGTGACTTATAACCTCAAACGAATGAGATAAATTTTTCTTATATTTTACTATTCAAGTTACTGACCCGAAAAGTGAGTCAGTAACTTTTGCTAAATGACTTTTAAATTTGCCCGATCAATAAGCACGTTGCGATAACGACCATCAAACCACCTGAAAAACGGCCGACTAACTGTGCTGCTTGTGGTCTGGTTTTCAAAATAGCCTCTGAACCATAACCCACCATTAAGTAAATTATTGTGCAGCTAATCATGTGGACAACACCAAAGGCAAGAATTTGTGTTGTCACTGACCATGAAGCAGTAGTATCAATAAACTGAGGAAGCAGCGCTAAAAAGAGCAAAAAAACTTTCGGGTTTAACCCACTCACATAAACGCCTTTGGTTGCCCAGCTCAACCATGACTGAGCCTTTTCAGAACCAGATTTGTTCGGAGTAGGAGGGGTAAGTAATAAGTTTATTCCCATCCATAACAAATAAGCAGAACCCGCCACAGTAAGAATCATCAAAGCAGTTGGGTTATTTGCTACAAGCAGACCAACACCAGCCGCTACCAATAAAATCGTAATAAAGTGCCCAAATAACATACCTGCAACAGCAGGTACGACGACTTTGCCTTTAATGCCTGCCGAAATGGCATAGGCCCAGTCTGCCCCTGGCGTAATAATAAAAAGAATGGAGACACTCCAAAATGCAATAAAAATGTTAAAAGCCATATGCTTATCTCGGCAAACTATTTTCCAAAGGTTTCGCTCGTGGTTTAGAAAAAATCCCTATTTATTCGAGCTTGTTGAAAATAATATGCTCATGTATTTAGAATGTGCTTTTAAATGTTTGCTCATATCACACTCATTTGGGGTAAATTTTTCTAAATGGATCGCACAGATAAAAAGATTCTTGCTGAATTGCAATTAAATGGCCGATTATCTATTACTGAATTGGCAGAAAAAGTCGGCTTGAGTATTTCACCTTGTCATAGACGAGTGAAGGCTTTAGAAGAGTCGGGAGCAATCAAAGGCTATCGGGCAGAACTCGACCCAAACTTAGTGGGATTTGAATTTTCAGCGATTGTTTTTATTACGCTTAAAGAAGGTGATAAACAGGCAGTCGAGAAGTTTGAAAATGCCGTAATTGATATTCCACAAATTATTCAAGCGCAGCGTTTGTTTGGTGAGCCAGATTACTTGTTGCATGTGGTGGCTAAGGATTTACCGGCTTTTCAGCGTTTGTACGATGAAAAATTATCTGCTATTCCAAGTGTGCAACGACTCATCTCAACCATTGTGATGAAAGATGTAGTGCCTGAACGTTTATTTCCGATTGGCTAAGAATCATCAGATATAAAAAAAGAAGCTTTAAAGCTTCTTTTTTAGTTTCGAGAGTATTTAAGCATCGAGTGTTTTACACAAAGAACAGATCGTGCCGTTATGTTTGTGAGAGAACATAATATCTGGACGCTCATAACCTTGCTCACATACACGGCAGTGATAAACAGTTGCTACAGGTGTACCTTCAGCATCGTAACGTGGTTCTTTAATGCCGTCATCGTGTGACTTGATGTAGTATTTTCCTTTGGTTAATAAGCCCATGATTGGTGTTAATACAAAGGCAAGTACAAGTGCGATAAGCGGTGAGTAAGGTGCCAAGAAGCTACCAAGTAAGCCGAAGAATGCTGCAATTGATAGGCCTGCTGATACAAGGAACGCAACCATACCGACAGGGTTTACGTTGTAGAGCATGTCACGGCGATATTCTGGTTCTTTCGGTGAAAGTTTTAAAACATATTTGTTGATTGAAATGTCTGTTGCAACAACTACAACCCATGCAATCGCAAAGTTTGAATAGAACCCTAAGATTTTACCTAGTACCGCAAACATGTTGCCTTCCATTAAAGCAAGCGCAATTGCTAAGTTCACCATCACAAAGACAATACGACCCGGATAATGTTTGCTAATACGTGTGTAGGCACTTGTCCATGCAAGGGAACCAGAGTAAGCATTGGTCACATTAATTTTAATTTGAGAAATAACCACCAAAATCACTGCAAGTGTTAAAGCAGCCCAACCCGGAAGCATGTCATGAAACGCTGCATTAAACTGTTGAACAGGTTCAGTGCTGTTTACGCCCGGTATTTTAGTAAGTAAATAGAAACCTAAAAATGCCCCGATAATTTGTTTGATTGCCCCTAAAATCACCCAACCCGGACCCGCTGAAATAACCGCAGCCCACCATGCTTTGCTATTTTCTTTGGTTTTAGCAGGCATGAAACGTAAGTAGTCAATTTGCTCACCGATTTGCATGATTAGAGATAAACAAATACCAGCACCCAACATGATTGCTGCCATGTCTACGGTTGCAAAACCTTCTTTACCTGTAAAAGTAGCAAACTGGCTAACTAAGGTTGGTTCTTGATAAATCAGGTAGGCCACAGGACCAATCATCAGAATGAGCCAAAGTGGAGTAGTCCAGACTTGTAATTTACTCAAGGCTTTCATGCCGTAAATGACGAGTGGAATCACCATAATGGTTGAGATGAGGTAACCAGCCCAAAGCGGAATGCCTAAACCAAGCAATAACCCTTGAGCCATGATTGAGCCTTCAAGGGCAAAGAAAATAAATGTGAAACTGGCGAAAATGATACTAGTAAGAACCGAACCGATGTAACCGAAGCCTGCGCCGCGGGTAATCAAGTCAAGGTCGATGTTATAGCGCGCTGCGTAGTAAGCTAAAGGAATGCCGGTTAAGAAGATAATAATCGCTGCAAATAAAATGGAGAAAACAGCATTGGTTGTTCCGTAAGACATACCAATACTGGCACCAATAGAAAAGTCAGCAAGATAGGCAATACCACCAAGTGCAGTAATAGCGACAACTTTGGGACTCCAGCGCCGAAAGCTGTGTGGAGCATAACGTAAAGTATAATCTTCTAAGGTTTCATTCACTGCTTTTTGTGAATCTGTACCTTGCACAGTGTCCAGATTTGGATGTTCAGATACACTCATAACATCAATCTCCCAATCATTTTCGGTCAATCAACACAAATATTGATCATTGTTTTTTGATGGTTTTGAGTGTGTGATTTTTGGGAAAAATTGAAAATACGTTATTTTGCGTATATGTGCGTATTTGAGAAAATCGCCATGATAAATGACTTTTGGCATAAGGATTGCTGGGTTTAATGCAGCCACATCCAAAACATGAGTGTTATGCCAGATTCTTCACGCCCCCAACAAGCGCCACAACGTGTGATCAAAACACGCCGTGAATATAATATT
Source organism: Acinetobacter sp. IK23 (assembly GCF_035615275.1). Classification (NCBI taxonomy): domain Bacteria; kingdom Pseudomonadati; phylum Pseudomonadota; class Gammaproteobacteria; order Moraxellales; family Moraxellaceae; genus Acinetobacter; species Acinetobacter sp. IK23. The sequence continues at coordinate 54,403 of NZ_JANBNX010000003.1, read as the reverse complement.
TGGGTGGCAGATGAAAGTATCGAAGATTATGCGCTCCGCTATGCACCTACCTCAGTACGAAAATGGTCACCTTGGACTGTTACCAATACCGCAATTTCGACCGTTAGTTTTCTGGCGATGGAAGCCATTGGGGCGACTATGCTTTGGCAGTATGGCTTTAGCAATGCAGTCTGGGCAGCAATTATCGTATGTACCATCATATTTTTAACCAGTTGGCCGATCAGTTACTACGCTGCAAAATATAATGTAGACGTCGATTTGCTTACTCGTGGTGCAGGTTTTGGTTACATTGGCTCGACCATTACCTCTCTGATTTATGCCAGCTTTACCTTTATTTTGCTTGCGTTTGAAGCCGCAATTATGGCGATGGCACTTGAGCTGGCTTTGGGTATTCCACAAGTTATTGGTTACTTAATTTCTGCCTTAGTGATCTTACCTTTAGTGGTCAAAGGTATTGGTTTTATTAATAAAGTTCAGGCAATCACACAACCAATCTGGCTTTTATTGCTGTTATTGCCGTGGTTTTTTGTACTTTGGAAACAGCCACAAATTTTAAGTAGTAGCCTGCATTTTGTTGGTGCGGTTTCAAACTCGACCGATTTTAATCTGTATTACTTTGGTGCGTCGTGCACTCTTATTTTTTCATTTGTGATCCAAATTGGTGAGCAAGCCGACTATTTACGTTTTTTACCCCAACAAGAAAAAAACAGAACTGCATGGCGGTTTGCTGTTTTTTTAGGGGGGCCATCTTGGATTATTTTCGGTTTTCTAAAAGTTTTGATGGGCATGCTGCTGATGGTATTGGCTTTTCAGCTGTTTATTCCTGTCTCTGAACTAGACAATCCGACTTATCTGTATTGGGTTGCTTATCAACAGTTTATTCCAAACCCTCAGCTTGCTTTAATCTTGACTCTAGCACTGGTTTGTTTAGCACAAATTAAAATTAATATGACCAATGCCTACGCTGGCTCATTGGCATGGTCAAACTTTTTTGCGCGCTTAACTCATAGCCATCCGGGACGAATTGTCTGGCTACTTTTTAACGTTTTTATTGCCATTGTTTTGATGGAAATGGGCATTAGCCATGCGGTTGAACGTATTTTGGGGCTATATAGCAATATCGCTTTGGCATGGATTGGTGCCGTTGTTGCCGATTTAATTATATGTAAACCTTTAGGTTTAAGCCCGAAAGGAATTGAATTTCGCCGTGCTTATTTATATGACATTAACCCCGTAGGTGTGGGTGCTTTACTGATTGCTTCAGTGTTATCTATACTGAGCTATTTGGGCTTTTTCGGACTCATGGCAAAAGGCTTGGCGAGTTTTATTGCTTTGGGGAGTGCGGTGTTATGTGTTCCTGTTATTGCTTACTTGACCAAAGGCAAATATTACATTGCACGCCAGCCTGAAAAAATTCAGGCGACGTCGGTTGCTAACTGTGTCGTGTGTGAACGTGACTATGAACTTGCCGATATGGCTGGCTGTCCAGCCTATAACGGTACGATTTGCTCTTTATGCTGTTCACTTGAAGCACGCTGCCACGATTTATGTAAACCCGATGCCCGTTGGTCAGTTCAACTTAAAAAAGCCATCTGGCACTATTTACCAGAACGCTGGGCTAGCCGTTTAAATAGTCGAGTCAGTTTATATTTATTACTGACTTTAGGGCTGTCAATCGTTTTAGCAGTGAGTTTAAGTCTGGTTTATATCCAAGAAAAAACCTATTTAGAAACCATTAATGCGGCAGCCGTTCCTCAGTTATTTACGCTGTTTGTGAAAATTTACACCATCTTATTTTTATTGATGAGCGTTGCTGCATGGTGGCTCGTATTAAACGATGAAAGCCGTCGTAATGCCGAAATTGAAACACACCAACAAACAGCATTATTGATTGATGAAATTGCTGCCCATGAAGTCACTTCAAAAGATCTGCAAGATGCCAGAATTTCAGCAGAGCGAGCAAATGATGCAAAAAGCCGTTATGTCATTGGCATTAGTCACGAACTAAGAACACCTCTAAATAGTATTTTGGGCTATAGCCAATTACTTCAAAAACAAGAGCAGCTTTCAGAGCAAGGCAAAATGGCGCTCGGTGTGATTAGCCGTAGTGGGCAGCATTTGACTTCACTGATTGACGGCTTACTAGATTTAGCACGCATTGAAACAGGCAAAATTTCTTTAAATGTGGTGGATGTTCATTTCCCAAATTTTATAGAACAGATTATTCAAATGTTTCAGCCACAGTTTGAACAGAAGAATTTACAGTTTGTTTATGAAATTGGAGAAAACCTACCGCACTATGTCCGTACCGATAAAAAACGCTTAGAGCAAGTACTCATTAATTTGCTGGGTAATGCTTTAAAATTTACCATGAGCGGCACAATTACTTTGAAAGTTGAGTATCGTTTTCAAACGGCTTATTTTGAAATTAGAGATACGGGCTGTGGTATTGCCGAGGCAGATTTAGAGCGAATCTTTAATCCGTTTGAACGGGGCAGTAATGTGGTTCAAGGCGGATTTACCGGAACAGGACTTGGGCTACCCATTGTCAAATTATTGGTCGATTTACTGGGTGGCCAGCTATCTGTGACTAGTCAACTCAATCAGGGTTCACAGTTTAAGATTAAGTTTTATTTACCTTCAAAAGAAGTGGTTCATCCAATTTCTAATGTTTACTCCAACCAAATTACAGGCTATCAAGGTGAACGAAAACGAATTTTGGTTGTCGATAATGAAGCGGTGGACCGAGGTTTAGTCGCTAATTTTCTAAAACCTTTGGGATTTATGATTGAAGAAGCAGAGTCGGGCATTGACTGTTTAAGACGTGTACCTATTTTTCAACCTAACCTAATTTTGATGGATTTAAATATGCCTTTGATGGGCGGCTGGGAAACAGCACGGTTATTACGTCAGAATAATATTACCAATGTGCCGATCTTAATTATTTCAGCGAATGCAGGTGAGCGCGAAGTCAATCCACAAGATGCCGTCTTAAGTGAAGACTTTATGTTAAAACCAATCGACCTGAATTTGTTGCTGAGTAAAATTGGAGACAAGTTAGGCTTAGTTTGGATTGATTCCAAATCAGATGCAAACCTTGAAAATAATGAAGTTCAAGCATTGGATGTAAAAGTGTTTAAGCAAGAGCAAAGCGCTGTTCATACGCCAATCCAACGACCGGAAAATAATGATCTGCTTGATTTAACACAAAGCTTGCAGCAATTAAATGATTTAATTGGACAAGGCTACATTCGTGGAATTCAACAGACTTTAACGCAATGTCGTCAAAATTTTCCGGAGCATAACGAGTTATGGGAACAGCTTGAACAAGCGATTCAAAAGTTTGATTTAAAACACGCGCAACGATTGATTCAGGATAAGCAATGAGTACGCAACATGTTTCTTTTCAGCAAGCTTCGCCAAACGAGCAGGCTGTTATTCTGATTGTGGATGATGTGCCGGAAAATCTGGGCTTGTTACATGAAAGTCTAGATCAGGCCGGTTATCGCGTGCTTGTTACAACTGATGGGTTGAGTGCAATTGAAATTGCCCACCGATGCTTACCGGATATGATTTTACTCGATGGCAATATGCCACATATGGACGGTTTTGAAAGTTGTATACAACTTAAAGCAAGTCCAATTACGCAGTTTATTCCCGTCATTTTTATGACAGGCTTGTCTGAGACAGAACATATTGTGCGTGGTTTTCAGGTCGGTGGGGTAGACTATGTAACCAAGCCTCTGAATATTGAAGAAGTATTAGCAAGGGTAAAAACACATTTGGCCCATGCCAAACTATTGCAGCAACAAAAACAGGTGATTGATGCAACGGAAACAGCCATTCTTGCGCTAGATGTTCACGGTAAAATTGTATGGAAAACTCAAAAAGCCAGTGATTTACTGAATCAATATTTACCCGAATTAGACGGTTTTGAGGCAGGTTTAAAAGCTTGGTTTTCAGACTTAGAGCAAGAAAAAGACCCCAAAAAATTAACAAGCTGTTCTTATTCAACACCATCTCAGCAATTACAGCTTTTATTGCTTACGCCGTGGCAAACTGAACCAAGTGTGGCAAAAAATTATCTCATCCAGATCAAGACATCTACACCTGCCTTGGAAATGGCTGATATTTTGAAATATTGTCCGCAGTTGACTCAACGTGAGGCAGAAGTCATGCACTGGTTGTTGTTAGGGAAAACCAATAAAGATATTGCAGAAATTTTGGAGCTTAGCCCGCGGACGGTGAACAAACATTTAGAGCATGTTTTTGAAAAACTTTGCGTTGAAAACCGAACTGCTGCTGTGGCGCACATTAATAGTCTGGTGCAAGAGTTTCACTAATTTAACTGGCGATTGTATTTAAAAAGCATACAGACTCACTGCTAAAAATAGTCTATTTTTTTACAGTTAAATTTGTTCTTATAGATAAAGATTATACAAAGTCATTTCTAAATAAATATGAGTTGTAATACGAGGAATTCACTGTGAATATTCAACAAAAAGATGATACAAAACACGGCAGCTTTAGCTTACTTGATGGTGAAACCGTTGCAGGTGAAATGACTTATACATGGGCAGGCGAAAGCATGCTAATTATTGATGCCACAGATGTGAATGAAAATTATCGCGGACAAGGGGTAGGTCGCCAATTACTTGATGCCTTGGTGGCTTTTGTTCGTGAAAAAGACGTAAAAGTAATTCCGCTTTGCCCATATGCTAAATCGGTTTTTGATAAAGACCCAAGCATTGGCGATGTACTTAGAAAGTAAGTAATAAATTAAAAATCATTTAATAAAAATCGGGCCTTGGTGTCCGATTTTTTATTGGTTTTATTATTCATCTTTGTTTTAGTGAATGTGTTTTGAGCGGTTGTATTCAACTGATTCGAAGGATTTCGATTGCCAGATCGAATTTATCAAACTTATAGAAAAGCTTATCTAATAAAAATAGTTTTAGACCAATTGGGAAAAAAATAAACTCGTTGCACAAATATTTAATAGCTGACGAAAGCTAAATATTTATAACGTTTTAATATTATTTTTTGGAATTTTCCTTGAACTGGCAGTATATCCATAGTGTGTTGCCGCAATTTTTCTCTGCAACTTTGACCACGCTGAAAATTTCAATTATCAGCATTATTTTGGCAATTATTGTAGGATTAATTTGCAGCATTTTAATCACATATCGCGTGCGGGTGCTAAATAGAATTGCCCAGTTCTATATTGAGTTATCTCGAAATACCCCTTTATTAATTCAACTGTTCTTTTTGTATTACGGTTTGCCAAAACTCGGTATAAAAATCGATGGTTTCGCTTGTGGTGTGATCGGATTGACCTTTTTAGGCGGAAGCTATATGGCTGAAGCTTTCCGAGCAGGTTTACAGTCTGTTGCTAAAGGGCAGATTGACTCAGCAAAAAGTATTGGTCTACAACCGATTCAAATTTTTAGATATATCATTTTTCCTCAAGCACTTGCCATTTCAATTCCGGCAATAGGGGCAAATTGTCTATTTCTGATTAAAGAAAGTTCTGTGGTTAGTGCCATTGCTGTTGTTGAGCTGCTTTTTGTCACCAAAGACTTAATTGGCATGGACTATAAAACCACCGAAGCTTTGTTTTTACTCATCATGGCTTATCTGATTATTTTATTACCCGTGTCTATTTTAACCAGTTATCTGGAGCACAGAAGTCGGAAGGTGAGCCATGGAACTTGATTATCTATTTCAAGCAAGTCACCTCGAACGTTTAATGTGGGGACTTTGGGCAACTGCAAAAATCGCTTTTATTTCAGTGTTTTTTTCTGCAATTTTCGGCACAGTTTTCGGCGTCATTATGACATCTAAAAATATAGTCGTTAAATCGCTGTGCCGTCTGTATTTAGAAGCCATCCGAATCATTCCAATTTTAGTTTTGCTATTTGTGTTTTATTTCGGCTTTGCGACATGGTTTAACTGGCAGTTTTCCGCAATGTGGGTATGCGTTGTTGTATTTGTTTTATGGGGTACGGCAGAAATGGGCGATTTGGTTCGTGCAGCCATTACCTCGATTGATCAGCATCAACGCGATTCGGCCTATGCGCTCGGACTTACCCATGTTCAAGCCTTGGTCTATGTCATTTTCCCGCAAAGTCTAAAACGAGTAACACCAGGCGCGATTAATTTATTTACCCGAATGGTGAAAACCAGCTCTTTGGCAGTCCTGATTGGTGTGGTTGAGGTGATTAAAGTGGGTCAGCAAATTATTGAAAATTCGCTGTTGACCGTGCCGAGCGCTTCTCTTTGGATTTATAGCTTTATTTTTATTTTGTATTTTCTGATTTGCTATCCCTTATCTCGTTTGGCGGCACATTTAGAAAAGGTCTGGGAGTAATTATGCCTTTGTTATCGATACAACAATTACAGAAATCATTTGCACAAAGTCATATTTTACAGGGCATTGATCTGGATGTAGAACAAGGAGAAGTGGTTGTTATTTTAGGTCCATCGGGCTGCGGAAAAAGTACCTTATTGCGCTGTATTAACGGCTTAGAACCGATTCAGGGTGGTGAAATTCGTTTAACAGGTTCAGGTATGCTTGGTAAAGATGTGGACTGGACTAATGCTCGTCAAAAAATTGGCATGGTTTTTCAGAACTATGAGCTGTTTGGGCATATGAACGTTATTGACAACATTTTGCTTGGACCACTCAAAGTACAAAAACGTCACCGTGATGAAGCTGAACAAGTAGCAGATGAGTTGTTAAAGCGAGTGGGGCTATTTGAGAGAAAACTTGATTATCCACGACAGCTTTCAGGTGGACAAAAGCAGCGTATCGCTATTGTACGTTCACTGGTCATGCAACCTAAAGTCATTTTACTTGATGAAATTACCGCTGCGCTTGATCCTGAAATGGTCAGGGAAGTGCTTGATGTGGTACTCAAGTTAGCGAATGAAGGAATGACGATGCTGATTGTGACACATGAGATGTCCTTTGCACGCAAGGTTGCCGACCGCATTATTTTTATGGATAAGGGCAAGATTATTGAACAGGCTTCACCAGAAGAATTTTTTGAACAGCCAAAAACAGAACGAGCGAAAGCCTTTCTAAATATTTTGTCGTACTAAATTTTTATTATTTGAATCATGAGGAAGTGAATGTTTAAACGTAATTCAATAAAAATATTAAGCAGTCTTGCCGTTGCTGGGGTGTTGTTAACTGCATGTAGTAAAACGCCATCAACTGAACAGGCAAGCAATAGTCAAGAAGACCATTCTTTAGAGCAAGTCAAAAAAAATGGAGTTCTACGCGTTGCTGTTTTTGCTGATGATCCGCCGTTTGGTTATGTAGATAGTGCGGGGAATAATCAGGGCTTTGATGTGGCTTTAGCAAAACGGGTAACTAAAGATTTGCTCGGTGATGAAAAGAAAGTTGAGTTTATTGTGACTGAAGCTTCAAATCGGGTTGAGTTTTTAAAATCAAATCGTGCCGATGTTGTATTCGCGACATTTACGGTAACGCCTGAACGCAAGGAAGTTGTAGATTTTGCTGAGCCTTATTTAAAAGGTGCTTTTGGTATTGTCTCGCCTAAAGCCAAACCGATTACAGATATTGCCCAATTAGAAGGTAAGACCTTAATTGTCAATAAAGGCACAAGTTCAGATACCTACTTTACCAAGCATTATCCGAAAGTGAATTTACTCAAGTTTGAAAGAAACTCAGATGCCTTCAAAGCCTTAACTGACGGTCGTGGTGACGCGATTTCACAAGATAGTACCTATGCTTTGGCATGGGCGGCGAAGAACCCAAGTTATGTGGCGGGTATTCAGTCTATTGGTGATCAAGAGTTTATTGCACCAGCAGTTAAAAAGGGCAATACCCAATTATTGAATTGGCTCAATACTGAAATTAAGCAACTCAGAACAAGTGGTGAAATTAATAAAATTTATGATGAAACCTTGAAACCAATTTACGGTGACTCGGTCAATCCGAATGTGTTTTTAGATGTAGGCCAATAATTTTCGATATCGCTAGAGCAGTAGTGTCTACCAAGAGGCGCTGCTGTTTTAAATAAGACTTTTACAAGAACGATAGGGTGAAATAATGACAACATTAACATTGCAAAACGTGAAGCATATTTTAGCTGCGTCTTTACTGAGTTTAGGTTTGGTTGCATGTGACAAAGGAACTCAGTCTACTGAAAAAACGGCAGATACCACACAAACAGTGTCGAGTATTGAACAGATCAAAAAGAATGGCGTGGTACGAATTGGCGTATTTAGTGATAAACCGCCGTTTGGATATTTAGATGCTCAAGGTAAAAATCAGGGCTTTGATGTAGAAATTGCTAAGCATGTCGCGAAAGATCTGCTCGGTGATGAAAACAAAGTTGAGTTTGTTTTAACTGAAGCTGCGAACCGTGTTGAATATTTAAAAGCCAATAAAGTGGATATTATTTTTGCCAACTTTACCGTTACGCCAGAGCGTAAAGAAGTGGTCGATTTTGCTAAACCTTATTTAAAAGTGGCGCTCGGTGTAGTTTCTCCTAAAAGCCATCCAATTACTGATGTTGCTCAACTGAAAGACAAAACTTTGTTGGTAAACAAAGGTACAACGGCTGATTCATTCTTCACCAAGACTCATCCTGAAATTAAACTACAAAAGTATGAGCAAAACACTGAAACTTTTGATGCTTTAAAAGATGGTCGTGGTGCTGCGCTTGCACATGATAACTTGCTGGTTTTAGCTTGGGCTAAAGAAAATCCAAATTACACTGTTGGCATTACCAATTTAGGTGAGAAGGACTTAATTGCACCAGCAGTGAAAAAAGGCGATAAAGAGTTATTGGACTGGTTGAACCAAGATTTAGAGAAACTGGCTAAAGAAGGCGTGATTCATCAAGCTTATGAAAAAACGTTAAAACCAGTGTATGGCGATACGATTAATCCAAAAGATTTATTGGTTGAGTAATCGTGCTAATAACCTCTAATGATTAGAACTCTAGATAGTATTTACTCGAGCTAAGATTCATCTACAGCCTGCTCATAATTTATAAAGATAATGTTTTTGCAATATTTTCTATAGATATAAACAGTGGTCAGGTTCTGTAGATGAGAAAGGTTTTTGGTTACTTTTTTCAAAAAAAGTAACAGAATTAGCTGCTTGCTTTAGAGGTTAAAAGGTAGGATTCCATCGTGCTAATTCCTTGACTCTATATTACTTTAACTTAAATAAAGTCGGCTCTGCTGCTAATTTATCTGCCAAATATTGAATAAACACACTCAATTTAGGTGGGACATGCCGTGTCGGTGGGTAAAGTAACCACAGCCCACCACTATAATAGGTCTTAAAATACCAATCTGGTAAAACCTGAACTAAGGTACCTTGTTGTAGAGCATGGCGTGCAACGAAGTACGGCAAGCTTGCAATACCTAAATGCTGTAATGCGGCGCTCAAACGCACACCCGTATGGTTTGCTGCATAACGACCACGCACAGCCACACTGATCGATTTATTTCTTTGTTGAAATTTCCATTTTGAGTCACTGGCTTGTTCACCTAAGTAAATACATTCATGCTGCTTTAAATCACGAGGGTGGTTCGGTGTGCCATGCTTTACCAAATATTCAGGTGTGGCACAAACCAAGTGATCAATATTAATGAGTTTTCGACCCATAAGGCCACCCGGTGGTTGCTCTGTAATTCGAAGTGCTAAATCAACGCCATCATCAATGAGATCTACATAGCGATCTTCTAAAAGCATTTGTATATCAATTTTCGGGTAGCGTTCTAAAAACTCGGGTAAATGCGGATGAATCATAAAATGTCCCACAGCTTTCGGAACACTCATGCGAATAATACCTTCGGGTTCAACATGAAATTGACCTGAACTTTCCATGACTGCTTGAGCCGCATTCACCATGTCTAAACAGCGTTGATAGACCTGTTGTCCACTTTCACTTAAACGAAGTTTTCGTGTGGTCCGATAGAGTAAGCGGGTGCCTAAAGCACGTTCTAAACGGGCAATGGCGCGGCTAACAGCGGAAGGTGTAGTACCAAGCTGTCTTGCAGTTTCAGAAAAACTTTCTGACTCGACCACCTTAACGAAGGTCGCCATTTCATTTAACAGAACCAGACTTTGATTTGTGCTCATGAGGCAAAAGTTATTTGGATTTTGATTGGATTATCGCGTCTAAAAAATCGCAATACAATCTTTTAAGTGATTTTCAGGAACTAAATTGTTATGTGGCAGTTGTATGGACATGAGTTTTTAACGCTGGCTCTTATTCACTTTATGGCGGTGATTTTACCGGGACCAGATTTTGTGATTACGGTAAGGCAAAGTGTACGTTATGGCTACTTAATTGGATGTCTAACCGCGATTGGTATTGGTGTTGGGATTTCGGTTCATGTCTTTTATACCTTGGTTGGGATTGGTTTTTTGATTCAATAAAGTGAATGGCTCATGTCGCTTATTAGAGCAGCGGGAGCAGTCTATTTAATTTATTTGGGGTGGCAGTGTTTACGTAGCCAGCCGAATACCAATATTGAAATTAATGGCCAAGCAGGCAGTGATAAGCCGAGTTTATTTAAAGCTTTTACAATGGGTTTTCTTACCAATGCGTTAAACCCAAAAGCCACTATCTTTTTTCTGGCAATTTTTACGACGATTGTAAGTACAACTACACCAATGAAAGTTCAGGTTTTTTATGGGGTCTGGATGTGTATGGTCAATGCCATCTGGTTTATGGTGGTGAGTGTAATGTTTGCTCAGCCTATTGTACGTAAACGTTTTTTAGAATTTGGAGTTTATTTTGAGAGGGTGATGGGAGTTTTATTAATTGGGATTGCGTTGAGATTGATTTGGAGTTTGTTTGTTTAAGTTGGTTTTATTTATAAGTGGATGGGGTAGCACGACGGAGTCTTACCGTTTATACGTCATAATAAAGTAGATAATTCTGTTACTTTTTTTGGAAAAAGTAACCAAAAAACTTTGTCATCTACAGAACCTGTTCACTGTTTTTCATCTATCAGGAAATGTTGCAAAAACATTATTTTTATAAATTATGGGCAGGCTGTAGATGACTCTTAGCACGAGCCGAAGGCTAATTCAGAAATCGAATTTAAAATAACAAGACTCCGCAGTGATAACTACTTTGAGTTGTCCGAACTATTGATGACTCTTAATTCGAGCTAAAATCATCTGCGAACTATTGCATAGCACGACAGAGTATTATCACTTAAAGTTTTAATTTCTTCAGTCGCCTTCGGCTTGACTTACTTTGGTTTCGCTCAAAGTAAGCAAAAGCATTGTCATCTGCAAAACCTGTCGACTTATTTCATTTAACTAGTATTTCACAGAAACAGAATCTTTTTGATGCTACGCAGGTTGCAGACGACATTTGCTCGAGTAAATATAGTGCTAGGACTATTTGAGTTTTAATAGTTTCCTCATTGAAAAATTGAATTTTAATGATGGCAAATTAATTATAAAAAAAGACCGCTCGAAGGCAGTCCTTTTTGCAAAAATAGATTTAACTGGTACGCTTGTTACGCGTAAGTTGATGTAACACCGACACCAATAAATCAATTTCTTCAGTCGTATTATAAAAAGCCAAAGACGGACGCACGCTCTGTTCTACACCGAAACGACGTAAAATTGGTTGTGCACAGTGATGCCCAGAACGTACGGCAATACCATGTTGATTTAACGCTTTACCGACTTGTTCAGTTGAATAGCCTTGTAAGGTAAAGGACATAACACTGGCTTTGTGATGTGCAGTTCCAATCAAGCGTAAACCAGACACACTACTCAGCGCATTTTGACCATATTCGAGTAGATCATGTTCATAGCGAGCAATGTTATGAATGCCTAGACTTTCGACATATTCAAGTGCAGCGCCTAAACCAACAGCATCGGCAATGTTTCCAGTTCCAGCTTCAAACTTGTTTGGTGCAGGTTGGTAAACTACTTGTTCGAAGGTAACATCCTGAATCATGTTACCGCCGCCTTCCCAAACAGGCATACTTTCCAGTAATTCTGGTTTTGTATAGACCGCACCAATACCCGTTGGCCCAAACACTTTATGTCCAGAAAACACAAAAAAGTCTGCATCGAGAGCTTGTACATCAGTAGGGATGTGCGAAACAGATTGAGCACCATCAACTAAAACACGAACACCTTTGGCATGCGCAATTTTAATGACTTCAGCAACAGGTGTGACTGTACCCAAAGCATTCGAAACTTGAGTAATCGACAGCAGTTTAGTGCGCTCATTAATCAGTTTTGGCAACTCTTCTAAAATAATTTGCCCCGTGTCATCCACAGGAATGACTCTTAATTTAGCTCCAGTTTTTTTAGTGAGTTGATACCAAGGCACAATATTGGCATGGTGTTCTAAGTGAGAAACGATGATTTCATCACCTTCGCCAATATTTTGTTCACCCCATGTTTTTGCAATCAGGTTAATGCCTTCGGTTGTTCCTCGAACAAAGATAATTTCTTTAGAAGAGGGTGCACCAATAAATCGGGCAACTACATTTCTTGCATGTTCATAGGCATCGGTTGCACGAGCCGCTAACTCATGGGCAGCACGGTGAATATTTGAGTTTTCATGTTGATAAAAATAAGCAATCCGATCAATCACGCGCTGCGGTTTTTGTGTAGTGGCAGCATTATCCAACCAAACCAGAGGTCGGCCATTGACGCGTTCCTGTAAAATTGGGAAGTCGCGACGTATAGCATGTACATCGAGTGGTTGAGCACTACTTGCTACAAAAGTGGGTTGCGATGGCTGATAGTGACTATAACTTTGTCCACTTTGAGGCAAGTCTAAAAAATAAAATGCAGAGCTTGCCGAACTTTGGGGAGGCTTATTCGTTGCAAAACGATCTTCCGTCAGCAATGATTTCAGCTGGTCACCATGTGGTAACTGAAAAGACTGTGCAACCGAATAATTATCTTCAACACCTTTAACAGACTGTTCTGCTGAATTGGGAGCAGAAAAATCATTTAAAAAATAATAAGGTGATTCACCTGCACCAGTGGGTAAGTTTGGTTCAATGCGTGGCACATTGGGTTCACTATGAGCACTTTGTGGCAAATGTGGCTCAAATGGTGGGCGCGGCAAATTAGCTCCACCAACCACAGGCGCAGACGCTACAATTCGACGTTCAGGGTAGTCTGGCAAATTTGGAATATGCTCAGGATATTCCGGATTGAGACTTTTCTGAAAGGCGATATTGGGCGCACGACCACTCAGTGCAGAAAATGGTTCACCCGGTTGTGGAGGGTGCGGTGGTGCTCCGACAGGTAAGTCCAAGTTAAGGCCCGATGGAGAAGCTGAACTGCTTGAGCTTGGTAATGCTGAAAAAAACTCATTAGCAAGTCGAGCAATGGTGGACTCATCAGGGAAGTTGGCTGGTGGGTTAACACCAGTCACTTCAGGCCCCGTTGGACTACCTTGCAGATTACTTGTAGTTAACTGGGTAGTCATGATATTTGTCCACCTCCACATCATCTAATACTGCCAACGCATCATCAGTGAGTACTGCAAGTGAGCAATATAATGAGATTAGATACGACGCAATTGCGTTACGGTTGATTCCCATAAAGCGTACTGAAAGTCCCGGTGACTGTTCACCTGCAAGACCCGGCTGGAACAAACCAACAATCCCTTGACGCTTTTCACCAACACGAAGCAGCAAGATTTTAGTTTTGCCATCTTCTACAGGAATTTTATTTGATGGAATGAGTGGAATACCGCGCCATGTAATGAATTGCGAACCAAATAAGCTAACCGTTGGAGGTGGCACACCACGGCGTGTACATTCACGTCCAAATGCTGCAATCGCATCAGGGTGTGCTAGGAAAAATCCCGGTTCTTTCCAGACTTTACGTAGCAAATCATCAAGATCATCAGGAGTAGGTGGGCCATTTAAAGTCGAAATACGTTGGTCATCTGTCACACTTGCCAGTAAACCGTATTCAGGGTTATTGATAAGCTCACTTTCTTGACGTTCTTTAATGGTTTCAATCGTTAAACGGAGCTGTTCTTTAATTTGGTCGTGTGGGCTGCTGTAAAGGTCAGCAACACGTGTATGTACGTCTAAAACAGTAGATACACCATTTAAAAAGTATTCGCGTGGCTCTGGGTCATAATCAACAAAAGTTTGAGGTAAAGTGGCTTCATCACGTTGGGTGCAAGCTACTTGAATATCATCGGTATTATTTACACGGTTTAAGCGATAAATACCTGCTTCAACAGGAAGCCATTGAAGTAAGTGAGTCAGCCATCGGGGAGTGATCGTAGAAAGTTGGGGAGCTGTCTTGGTCGCATTGGCTAGTTGACGCGCTGCGTGATCCCCAAGTGCAAGTTGGGCTTTGTCTGTATTTTTCGCCATGAATCATTTTTCCTTATTACATTGGCTTTTTGAAAATAAAAATTCTAGGGTGCATATAAACTAGAATTAGTTCTGGTTTAAAATTAAAATAGCGTTGTAATTTAAATACTGAGCTTATTAATGAGTTATCTATTTTCTAAATAAAAATATATTTAAACTAGAAATAAGCATTTTATTAATCTGCACGTTCTTTGTTTATTTATCTCCTTATCTATTTATTTCACATCTATAGTGTTTAACCGGCAATATGATTTTTTTGATAAGACTCATTCGGTGACTGTAAAATCTGGCTACCTGATGCAACACTATGCGTAAGCCAGACATTTCCCCCAATAATGGACCCTCGACCAATCGTAATACGGCCTAAAATAGTCGCGCCTGCATAGACCACAACGTCATCTTCAACAATTGGATGGCGTGTATAATCTTTTTTCAAAGCACCATCATCATTGGTTTCAAAGCGTTTTGCCCCAAGAGTTACCGCCTGATAAATACGGACACGCTCTCCAATCACACAAGTCTCACCAATCACCACACCTGTACCATGATCGATGAAGAATCCTTTACCAATTTGCGCACCTGGATGAATATCAATACCTGTTGCAGAATGTGCCAACTCTGAAATAATGCGAGACAATAAAGGCACTTGGGCATAGAGTTGATGCGCTATTCGATGATGAATAATCGCAAATATGCCCGGATAGCAAAGTAATACCTCATCCACACTATGCGCCGCTGGATCACCTTCATAAGCAGCACGCACATCGCCGTCTAAAAGACGTCGTATCGAGGGCAAGGTGTTGGCAAAATCCTGCACAATATTTTGAGCAAGTTCGTCTGGCTGTTGGACTGTGTTCGAATGACTCAAATGACGTTTTGCTTCATAGTTCAAAGCCAGTTGTACTTGAGCATGTAAAGCTGTGAGTACCCGATTTAAAGTATAGGCAATATAAGAATCTTCAGTTTCTTGACGTAAGTCAGCAGGGCCTAAACGCATTGGAAATAAAATTCCGCACAAGTCATCTAAAATGGCTTTTAAAGCTTCTTTAGATGGAAGTTCACGGCCCCCAAATTCTTTGGTCCTGTGTTGCTGCTGACGCCAGTCATGCCTTGCTTGTTGCAAACCTTGCACAACAGCATTAATGTTCCATTGAGTCACAAGCTTTCCTTGATTCACTGAAAATTGATTAAAGTATTAGTCTTGTTGCCAAGGAAGTTGATGGATGCGCCAGCCATTTTTCTGATTACGCTGTTGCTGATCATTTAGATCGCCTTCGAAGCCTTCAAGAACGTTATAAATGTGCTCAAAACCAGCATTAAATGCGGCCTCGGCTGCTTGTGCCGAACGGTTGCCACTACGACATAACAAAAGAATGGTTTTGTCTTTACCAACTTTTGATTCGAGTTCTTTTAAGAAGCGTGGATTACGGTTAAACGATGTGCCAGTTGCCCAAGCGACATGAACACTTTCAGGGACATAACCCACAAATTTACGTTCTTCATTAGTACGCACATCAACTAAAACAGCTTCGTCTTGTTGTATGAGCTGCCATGCATCAGTCGGAGATAAACTGCCACTAAAATTAAGTTCATGGTCTTGTGCGTATTGCTGTGCTTGAGAAAGAATTTCTTGGGCTGAAAAAGATGTATTTGAACCATTTGAGATAAAGCTTTGAGGGGCTTCTGTATTTAATTTAGCATTCATTGAATATATCCTTATCTTCGATTCAGATTGTTATTGTTCAATTTACGCGGTTTTAAATATAAGCAAAAATAAGGAATATCTATTTATATATATTATTTTTATAAATAAGAATGGGGGATATTTTTATAAAAAAAGTATTAATTAAGCTTATATAGTTTTTTAACTGAAATTGATGGAATAATCATTTTAATAGTTAAGAAAAATTGTGTGAATTAAAATAATCCACACGATTTAAAAATTAAGCAAATCCACCATTTACTCGAACGACTTGTGAATTTATCCAACGTCCATCTGGGCCAGCTAGCATGGCAACTACACTGGCAATTTCTTCAGGTGTTCCGATTCTTTCCAAGGGAGCGAGTTTTGCAATTGCTGCCACTTGCTCATCAGTTTTTCCATTATAAAAAAGGTCAGTTCCTGTCGGGCCGGGCGCAACTGCGTTTACAGTAATATTTCGGCCGCGTAACTCATTTGCTAACACATGTACCAAACCTTCTACACCTGCTTTTGAAGCAATGTAGGGACCATATGCTGGAAAAGATTTAGCAATTACACTCGTTGAAAGGACAATAATCCGGCCACCATCCGGAACTGTTTCGGCCGCATGCGCCAATATTAAAAACGCGCCACGTAAATTGGTATGAATTACTTTATCGAAATCTGGCAGGCTTTCAGGTGTAATTTTTGCCATAGGCATAATACCTGCGCTATGAACCACAACGTCTAATTGACCGTTAATGGCTTTAGCTTCTTGAAATAAACGACTCACCTCATGTTCATTTGCAACGTCCGCTTGAATAGCTAAGGCTTGACCACCTTGCTCAATAATATGTTCTACAGTGGCTTGGGCATGCACCTTATTGCCCGCATAGTTAACAATCACATAAAAGCCATCTTGAGCTAAACGCTCAGCGATAGCTCGGCCAATACCACGTGAAGCACCAGTAACAAGAGCTGTCTTTTTTGAAATATTCATTTTTAGATTGCCTGTTTGAGTAAGTATGGCTTATTTTAATAATATAGAAATATGGGATAAATCTTCATAATTGGATAAGATAATTCCATATTCATTAATAATAGATAGGGTTAAAAGCGAGCACCATGGATAAATTTGATACCTTGCAACTTTTTACCCGCATCGTAGAGCTGGGTAGTTTTAGTCAGGCAGCCGATCAGCTAAATCTCCCACGCGCTACAGCAAGTAACGCCATTAAAGAGTTAGAAAATAACTTACAGTGTCGTTTGCTAGAGCGGACGACTCGGCATGTAAGACCATCACTAGATGGACAAGCATTTTATGAGCGTTGCACACAAATATTATCGGAACTCGATGATGCCGAATCATCTTTACGTAATGTAATTGCTCAGCCCCGTGGTTTATTACGTGTCGATTTATCAGGCGCACATGCAACTAAAATTGTTTTACCTAATATTGATCAATTTCACGAGTTGTATCCCAACATTGAACTGGTAATTAGTACGGGGGATCGTTTAGTTGATCTGATTAGGGAAGGGATAGACTGTGTGGTGAGAGCGGGTCGTTTAGATGATTCCACTTTAATTGCTAGACATTTGGTTGATATGCCACAAGTCATTTGTGCAAGTCCTTACTATCTAAATAAACATGGAACACCTCAGCAACCAGAGGATTTGTTATCACATTATTGTGTCAATTTTTTCTCGACATCAGGCGGGCGGAATTATCCATTTGAATTGATGGTGAATGGTAAAAAACAAGATTATTTTTTGAAAAGCTGGATCGCTGTAAATGATGCTGAAAACTATGTATTATCTGCTTTACGTGGGGCAGGTTTAATTCAGGTCCCGAGCTATCATGTAGCGAATGAGTTAAAAGACGGGCAGTTGGTTGAGGTTTTATCTGAATGGCAAATCCCGAAGATGTCAGTTTCTGCTTTATATCCGCAGCATCGGCAGCTCTCGCCACGTGTACGCATTTTTGTCGCTTGGCTGAGTGAGTTATATATGGGCTATTTTGCCAACTTTGAATACCCGCAAAATGAAATATCTTGCGGGTAAGTCAAAAACTGAATGATATTTTTAAGTCTGATTCTGCAATTTAACTTGAGTCTTGGTCTCAAAATCGCTGGCATCATGGCGTTCATGCAACTGGGTAGCTAAATCACCAAAAGTACGGTTGACCATACGGCCACGTTGTACCGCAGGGCGCGCTAAAATCGCATCTGCCCAGCGCTGAACATTTTTATATTGGTCAACACTTAAAAACTCCGCGCCGTTATACACCCAGTTTTTAACAAGACCGCCATACCAAGGAAATGTCGCAATATCGGCGATGCTATATTCAGAGCCTGCTAAATATTCATGCTTTGCTAGATGCTTATCTAACACATCAAGCAATCGTTTTGTTTCCAAGGCAAAGCGGTTAACTGCATATTCAATTTTAATGGGTGCATAGGCATAAAAATGCCCAAAACCACCACCTAAGTATGGCGCGCTACCCATTTGCCAAAATAACCAATTGAGACATTCAGTACGTGCAGCAATATCCGTTGGAATGAAAGCTTTAAACTTTTCAGCCAAGTAAAGCAAAATTGAACCAGATTCAAACACTCTTAATGGCGGGTTTTGGCTATGGTCAACCAAGGCTGGAATTTTAGAGTTTGGATTAATTTCTACAAAGCCACTGCCAAATTGCTGACCTTCACCGATTTTAATCAGCCAAGCATCATATTCAGCATCTTGATGTCCTAATGCTAAAAGCTCTTCTAATAAAATAGTGACTTTTTGACCATTAGGCGTTGCTAAAGAGTAGAGCTGGAGCGGATGTTTCCCTACTGGAAGTGTATGCTCGTAACGCGCACCTGAGGTAGGTTGGTTTAAATCGGTTTTTTCTCCAGTCCATTGCCAAACTTGTGGAGGAATATAGTTTGAATCGCTCATTTTTTTATCTCATGTTTGGTGTAAATATAAGGATTTATTTATGTCGCAAGGCAAGCCATTTTTGTACGGTCGGACGTTGCCATTGCTGTAATGCATAGTTTTTTAAACGTTCTGGTACAGCATCACCATTTTGAATAAGGCGTTGCAACATTAGGGCAAGTTCAGCATCCACAATGCTCCATGAACCAAAAAGAAATTCGGCATCAGACGCAAGAAGTTTTTCTGCAACAAAGAAAAGTTTCTCGGCTGCTTTTTTGCCTTCTTCTGAAAGTGGAGTGGACTTGGGCTGAATAAAAATAACGTCGGTTGGGCGCTCAGTTCTTAGTGCCACTAAGTCGGATCGGAGCCATGCCTGAATTTGTCTTGCTCTTGCACGTGCTTGAACATCTTTTGGATAAATAGATGTGTTTGGATAAAGCTCTTCAAGATATTCCAAAATGGCAGAAGATTCTGATAAGGCAAAATCATTATGCTCAAGTACAGGCACTTTGGCAGTTAATGACTTTGCTACATAAGACTTTTCAAACTGGCCTTGTTGGCCTAAGTTGATGGTTGCTATTTCAAATGGAATTTGTTTTTCATGTAGCCCTACAAAAACTGTAAATGCATAGGGGCTTAGAAATTGTGAATCTGTGTACAGCTTAAAATGTTCATTATTCATTGTTATTGTCCATGTCATAAAACAATCGGATCTAGTCTAAGTGAGCTGATCCAAGATTGGGTAGCTTTTTTGTGGAAAAGCTTTATCGGTTTTTGAATTAAGCCATTTCAGTGTTCTACGTTAGGGCTTAATGTGCTGAAAATGTTGACGAACAATGCTAAGCCATGCCTGTACCGCTGGTGAGACAGGAAGATTCTTTTTCCAAGCCATGACTAAGTGCCACTGAATATTTGGTTTTTCGAGTGGTACCGCTGCAAATAAAGCGGGGTCAAGCATGTCGGTATAATATTGAGGAAGAAGGGCGATTCCCATGCGTTGTAGCACCATGTCTGCCAAAAGGTGCCATTGGCTGGTACGGCAAGCAATGGTTGGGTAGAAACCATGCTGCTTACAGGCATCGAGAATAATACTGTTTAAAGAGAAATTTTCTGGAAACATTAAAAATGATTGGTGTTGTAGCTCTTCTAGATTTATTTTTTTACGGGTTGCCCAAGTCGCATCCCGACGTAAAAGAACCATTAAAGGGTAGTTACATAGCTCGATGCTATTGAAAATTTGCGTATCAAAAGGCTGCAATAAAACGCCAACGTCTAGTTCATTGTTAAGCAAAGCTTGCTCAATACCGCGTGAACCAACCTCCATAAAAGCCAATTCAATATCTGGTAATTGCTGGTGATAATCAAACAGTGCTGTTGTTAGGAGCTGCGAGCCTAAAGGCGGAACGCCAAGTTTTAAAGTTCCTGTTTTTAATTGTTGATAGTTTTCAATTTCAAGAAAAATGTTTTGTTCTGCCTGAAGAAGCTCGATCGCATGTTGATAAATACGTTCTCCAATTTCAGTTAGTTCAATTTGCCTTTTACGGCCGTGATCAGGTTTAACCAAAAGCTGTACCTGAAGTTGCTCTTCAAGCTGCTGTAATATTTTACTAATAGTGGGTTGAGTCAGATACAACTCTTCAGCAGTACGGGTAAAACTTTTAGTTTTGACCAGTGTAACGAAGCACTGTAATGATTTTAGTGAAAGCATAATAAAGAATAAATTATTCCATTTTAGAATAATATTAACATGAATAATTCATATTTAGCAGTTTTAACCTAGATAGCATAATAGTGTAGTTAACCATTTAATTTCGCAAAATGAGTACTGAATCTGCTTCTGGAACACCCACACAACCTTCACTATTAGTTTTAGTTAAACAAATTTTGATTCTGGCTGGATTTTGGTGGGTCGGATATCTCTTACATCAAAAACTTGGCGTACCTGTCTCGGCAGGTATTTTAGGTATGTTTTTATTGCTTTTATGCCTGTTCTTTAAAATTATCAAAATGGATCAGGTGGCAATGGGAGCAACCGTTGTTTTAGGTGAACTATTGCTGTTTTTCGTACCTGTTGTGGTTGCCGTAGTTCAGTATAAAACCTTGTTTATGACCGAAGGCTGGCAAATTGTTTTGAGCATTGCGGTTGGGACCATTTCGGTCATGCTCAGTACCTGCCTGACGATTCACTATTACAATCGCTTGAAAGTTTATTTACAGGCTCGAAAACGTCTTCAACATAAGCATATCTAAAGAGCAAATGACATGAATATTTGGTCAATTCTTTGTCTGATCTGGACTCTGGCAGCCTATGTTGTGGCAAAGCGAATCTATCAGAAAAATCCAAAACTTTGGTTATCACCCGCGATTAGCGTGCCTGTACTCACCATCATTTTGATGACGATTTTTGGAATTTCATATCAAACATATGCTGAAGATACGCAGTGGATTGTTAATTTATTAGGACCAGCAACGGTTGCTTTCGCTTTACCGATTTATCGTTATCGGGAAACGATTCGTAAAAACCTTGGAGTCCTTTCGATTGCGATTATTGTGGGGATGAGTGTAGGTGTGATGTCTGCCTATGAAATGGCACAGTGGTTCCACTTTAGCCCTGAAGTCACCAATAGTTTGATGGCCCGTTCTATTTCAACACCATTTGCCATGATTTTAGCGGAAGATATTCACGGTTCGGCAGCATTGGTTTCACTATTTACGGTCATTACTGGTTTGGTCGGTATGATTTGTGGCGATGCGATTTTAGCGATTACTAAAATCCGTTCTAATGTAGCAAATGGGGCAGCCTTCGGTAATGCAGCCCACGGTTTTGGTACAGTTAGAGCACAGCAACGCAATAGCGAAGAAGGTGTAATTGCCAGTTTAACCATGGTTATTGCCGGTATTTTAATGGTGCTGATTGGGCCATTTGCGATTCATCTATGGTTGCTGTTGTAGATTTTATCTAACTTGATTTGTCATGTTGTTGAATAATTCTTGATAATTTTTTTATGGCTTGCCTCATCAGTTCGGGTTCAAAATCGCCTAAGCCGACAATTAAACCCGAACGTCGCCGTTCTTTTGAAAATGTTGGTGAAATTGCTTTAATCGCAATGCCTGCATCGACTGCCGAGCTTGCAACGTCAATGTCATTAATATGATGAGCAAGCCATAACACCATATGCATGCCTTGATCGCCCGGCTGTAACCAAGCCAGTTCTTGAGGTATGTATTTTTCAATCAAGCCAATAATGTATTCTCGAACTTCTGCATAGACATTTCGAGTCCGTCGAATATGCCGCTCTAAATAGCCTTCTTGAATAAAAGCAGCCAAAACATGTTGGTCCGCAGCAGGTGGGTGTCGATCAATTAACACTCTGAGTCCACAAAAAGATGCCACCAATTCTTTAGGCAATACTGCATAGCCAAGTCTAAGAGACGGAAATAGGACTTTACTGAAAGTCCCAAGATAAATGACTTGGTCGGGCGCCATACCTTGTAAAGATGGGAAGGGCTGACCGTTATAACGAAGTTCACTGTCATAGTCATCTTCAATGATCCATGCATTTTGCTTTTTTGCCCAAGCCAATAAAGCCGTACGTCTCGCTAGACTCATTGGCATGCCAAGTGGATATTGGTGAGATGGAGTCACAAAAGCAGCACGTGCATGTTTAGAAAGCTTAATTCCGGTTTCAACCTGAATACCTTCTTCATCGACAGGAACACGTACCATCCGAATGTTTTGTACAGCATGTTCAAAAATGGCTGTTGTACCGCGATAAGCTGGATCTTCAATCCAAACTTCATCTTTTGCTTCAAATAAAATCTGGCTGCAAATATAAAGTGATTGCTGAATACCGGGAGTAATCACAATTTGGTCAGGTTCGCAGTGGACAGAGCGTGATCGGCGTACATAGTCTGCTATAGCAATTCTTAGTGATAGTACGCCTTGAGGTTCACCATAACCCGAAGGAGCACCTGCACCTCTTGATCTAAATTTATTTCCGAACTTGCGCCAAATATCACTCGGTTGGGTGCGCGCAATCGGGACAGACACTGCAAAAGGGGCTTGAGGGAGTTGTTTAAACTCTTTAAGCACTTGGGCATATGAAAGTGCCGACTTCGTCAAAGGGATTGAGTTAGATGTGGTCTCTTTTTGAGAATGTTGCGGTGTAGTTTTTTTAGCTAAAGCATGAGACACATAGGTGCCCGTTCGTGCTTGAGAGTCAAAAACACCTTCAGCTAAAAGCTGATCGTAAGCTTCGATAATCGTTCCACGAGCGACCCCAAGTGTTTGAGCCAATTCACGTGAAGAGGGTAAAGGGTCGCCGGGTTGTAAATCACCACTTTGTACAGCTTCACGTAAAGCTTGAGTCAATTGTGCACTTATCTTTCCTTGGCTTTTATTAATCTTTGCAATCGACGGAAGTTCAACAACTTTTGCCATTCTTGCCATAATTCTGGTCTACTTAAAAAAATACAAAGTGGTTCTTTTTAATAAACCACATAAACCAGAAAATTTACAACACAAAATATAAATAATCCTGATATTTACAGTGAGGTTTTGAGCCATGTATATCCCTGATGATTATGCAGAAAACCGTTTGGATGTATTGCATTCTCTTATTACCGAATATCCGTTTGGTGTGCTTTTTACTTATGGAAGTAATGGCTTAGATGCAAATCATCTTCCATTCGAATTACAGGCAAGCGAAGGGGAATTGGGTGTACTACGTGCGCATGTGTCTAGAGTTAATCCAGTCTGGCAGGACATTGAAAATGGAGATGAGGTGTTGGTCGTATTTCAAGCAGGCGATGCTTATATTTCACCAAACTGGTACCCATCCAAACATGAACAGCACAGACAAGTACCGACATGGAACTATAGGGTTGTGCATGCTTATGGCAAAGTAACCATTCGAGATGATGAACGTTATGTCCGTGGTGTTGTGGCTCGTTTAACACGTACCCACGAAGCATCTCAACCTGAACCATGGAAAATGTCCGATGCACCAAAGGACTATCTTGAACCGATGTTAAAAGCCATTGTAGGTATTGAGATTGAAATTACCAAGCTACGAGGCAAATCAAAACTTGGACAAAACAAAGAACGTCGAGACATTTTAGGTGCGGCAGATGGCCTATCGAAAGCTGGTCATCAAACTATAGCGGACGCTATGTATAGTGTCGCTGAGTTAAATAAATAATTTCGAAAATATACAACTTTAATATCAATTGAGGAGACAAAGATGTCTTTTACTACACCTGTTGAGTTGGTAGGTGAGCACGTTATTTTAAAGCCCTTAGACTTAACTCAAGCTGAATCACTGGCAGAGGCTGTTTGTGATGGGGAACTCTATAATCTTTGGTATACCCGTGTGCCTAGACCTGAACAAATGACTGCTGAAATTGAAAGACGTCTTGGTTTACAAAAATCCGGCTCTATGCTGCCATTTTATATTGAAGATCGAAAAACGGGGCGGGCGTTGGGCATGACAACTTTAATGCATATTGAAGAAGCCCATCGCCGTGTAGAAATTGGTTCGACGTGGTATCGAAAGTCTGCACAGCGTACGCCTGTAAATACTGAGTGTAAAAAGCTATTGCTGGCTCACGCATTTGAGACTTTAAACTGTATTGCGGTTGAGTTACGCACATCTTCTTTAAATGTTCAAAGTCAAGCCGCGATTGTACGCTTGGGTGCAAAGCTAGATGGTGTGCTAAGAAGCCATCAAATTGTAAAAGATGATATTTTACGGGACACCCACGTTTATAGCATTTTAAAACATGAGTGGTCTGCGGTTCGCCAAAATCTGGAATGGATGTTGAATAAACCGCGATAGAAAAGATATGGCTTGGGCCTTGATTTTAAAAGGCCATACCTTCTTATGAAATGTTCTCAACTCTTTTTTGAATGGTTTTAATCACTTGATCTAATGCGCTTTGAATTTTAGTGTTCCATTCAAAAGAACAGTTGATTCGCAAATAATGCTGCTGTGCAGGTAAAACACTAAACAGAGGACTTGGCGCAACGCCAATGTCTTGCTGAATCAACTCTTCATAAACTTGCATACTGTCTAGCGTACTGGGAAGTTTGACCCATAAAAAATAACCACTTGGGTAATAATACACTTCGCAAGAGCTAGGTAGATGTTGCTTTAAATAGTGATAAAACTGCTTTTTATAGCGCTCAAGCGAAAGTCTAAGTGTGCGCAAGTGTTTTTCATAATGATGGTGAGACAAAAATTCAACTAAAGCATTTTGAATGAGGGCATTTACTGAAATGGTACTCATAAGCTGTAAGTGTTGGATATGGTCTGAAAATTTACCTGCATAGACCCAACCAACCCGAAAACCTGCACCTAATGTTTTAGAAAAAGACGAGCAGTGCAGTACCAGATTTTGTTGGTCAAAATACTTCATTGAAAGTGGTTTTTGGCCGCCATAAAAAAGCTCTTCATACACATCATCTTCAATTAAGTAAATTTGGTGTTCATGAAGCAATTTGGCAATTTTATATTTAATATCATCACTAACAGTAAAACCAATCGGGTTCTGGGCATTCAGCATGAGCCAACATACCTTGATAGGATATGTTTGAATAACTTGTTCAAAAGCTTCTAGGTCAAAACCATGCTGAGGGTGTTCAGGAATGGTAATGACTTTAAGTCCTAAGCGCTCTGCAGCTTGCCAAGCGCCGTAAAATACGGTTTGTTGCAATAGAATATAGTCGCCAGGTTGAGCAACAGCTTGTAGGGAAAGGTTCAGTGCATCTAAACCTCCTGATGTAATGACAATGTCATCTGGGTCAGTTTGTATCCCTTGCATACAATAGCGCTGAGCAATCAGTTTTCTTAAGGCTAAATTACCGGGAGGTAGACTTGCTGTTTGATCATAGCTTTGTCTTTGACGCGCAAGTTGCCCCATAATTTGAATGAGTTTGGGGGCAGCTAAAAGCTGACTATCTGGAAAAGCTGAACCAAAAGGTACAACAGATTCATGTTGAATCGATTTAAGGTATTTAAAAACTAAAGAATTAATTTCGATTTTAGAATTGAGCGAAACAACTGAATATTGTTCCAGTGGTTTAAGTGCAATTTGTTCGGCAACAAAATATCCCGATTTTTCTTTTGAATAAATCAGACCTTGGGATTCAAGCTCCTGATAAGCATTCATTACGGTCATTAGACTAAAGCCAGAGCGTTGTACCTGATCTCTCAACGAAGGTAATTTTTCATGTGCATTTAAAGTACCGCTCTCAATGAGTTGGCGAATGCTATGGGCGAGTTGTTCTGATTTATACATGTATGAGCTGCACGAAATAAAAAAAGATGCACTGAATCAATAATAAATGCCGTTTGCAGAATCTACAAACGGCATTTGTTTAGAACGATAGATTTACTTTAAGTAAGGGGCTGCATAAATCAATATCACTTTAAACAATCCTGCAATCACAGCTAAGGCAAAAAAACCTCCAAGCCATAGCAGAATAAACCATTGGGTTTGATTGAGTTTAACTGATAACTTTTTCATAAAACCCTCCATACTTAATGATAGCCTTCATCACCTACACGGACTTTGTCTCTAAATACCCAGTAAGACACAATGGTGTAAGCAATAATGATTGGAATCAAAATAAGTGCACCGACCAAAGCAAACATTTGGCTTGAATGTGGTGCTGCGGCCTGCCAGATGGTGACTGATGGTGGAATAATATAAGGCCATAAACTAATCACGAATCCAGTAAATGCAAGGAAAACGAGAGCCAATGTATATGCAAATGGTTTGAGGTCGTGATTCTGCTTTTTACATGCCGATAAAATTAGGCCAACAAACAATAAGACCAAAATAGGTACAGGACTAAAATAGAACAGATTTGGTAAAGAGAACCAGCGATCTGCAATTTCAGGATGAGTCAAAGGCGTATATAAACTTACGCCACCAAAAATAATGAGTAGTGCAATAATTAGCTTAGGCATAAGCTCATACATACGTTGCTGCAAACCTTTTTCAGTTTTTAAAATGAGCCAGCCACAACCCAAAGTTGCATACATAGCAACTACACCAATACCTGTAAAGATCGTAAATGGTGATAACCAATCAAGAGATCCACCAGCATAAATACCATTTTCGGTTTTAATCCCTTGAATATAAGCACCCAAAATAATCCCTTGAAGGAAGCTCGTTAAAACCGAACCCCAAATAAAAGCCAAGTCCCACAGATGTTTGGTGCGATGAGCTTTAAAACGGAATTCAAAAGCAACGCCACGGAAAATCAGGGCAATCACCATAAAAATAATAGGTAGGTATAGTGCTGATAAAACTGTTGAATAGACCAGTGGAAATGCTGCATATAGACCAGCACCTCCGAGTACCATCCACGTTTCGTTACCATCCCAGACAGGGGCGACGGTATTCATCATCACATCACGTTCTTGGCTGTTCTTAATGAATGGGAACATGATCCCGATTCCTAAGTCAAAGCCATCCATGACCACATAAATCATGACACCTAAACCGATAATACCGACCCATATTAAAGAAAGATCAATCATGACGGTTCTCCCCAGATTTTTGGTTGCTGTCAATATTTTCATCAACTGCACTGAGTGGGCGCATTGGTGTTTTAAAGTGTCCAACACCACCAGATTCGATATTTGGTGTATCGATAAATGATGGGCCTTTATTAATGAGTTTTAAGGTGTAGTAAATACCGCTACCAAAAACGATGGTATACACCACTACAAAAATAAAGAGACTGAGGCCGACTTGATCTGCCGACACCGTATGAGATAAGCCATCTTTGGTTCGCATAATGCCATATACGACCCAAGGTTGACGGCCTACTTCAGTGGTGACCCAGCCCGCAAGTAATGCAACATAACCTGCTGGGCCCATTAGTAAAGCAAATTTGTGGAACCATGATGTTTCATAAAGCTTTCCGCTTTTACGCAGCCAAAGGGCAATCAGTGATAATGTAACCATAAGGACACCAAGGCCAACCATCACACGGAAGCTCCAGAAAATAATGGTCGAGTTTGGACGATCTTCAGGTGCGAAATCTTTTAAACCAGTGACTTGACCATCTAAACTGTGAGTCAAAATTAAGCTACCCAAATATGGAACCCCCACTTCAAAGTGGTTACGTTCTTCTTTCATATCTGGAATAGCAAATAACAGTAATGGCATTGGTTCGTTATGATTGGTTTCCCAGTGACCTTCCATTGCGGCAAGTTTGGCAGGTTGATGTTCACGAGTGTTTAAACCATGGTTATCACCAATCACCACTTGTAAACATGAAGTCACAAGTACCATCCAAAGACCCATCGAGAATGATTTTTTTACCAGTTCATCGCGACGGCCTTTTACTAAATGCCATGCAGATGTTCCTACGACCAATAAAGATGAAACCAAGAAGGCAGCAGCACCCATATGGGCAAAGCGGTAAGGGAACGATGGGTTAAAGACAATAGCTAACCAGTCTTTAGGCACAATAATGCCATTTTCGATGGCAAAACCTTGTGGGGTTTGCATCCAACTATTGGAAGATAAAATCCAGAACATGGAAATACATGTTCCGATAGCAACCATAAGCGTCGCAAAGAAATGGGCTCTAGGACCAACACGTCCCCAGCCAAACAACATAATGCCTAAGAAACCTGCTTCTAAGAAGAAGGCACTTAACACTTCATAGGTAAGTAAAGGACCAGTAATACTTCCGGCGACTCGTGAAAATTCACTCCAGTTGGTACCAAACTGGTAGCTCATTACGACACCGGAAACAACTCCCATACCAAACGCAACGGCAAAGATCTTAATCCAGTATTTAAATAGATCTTTATAAATTGGGTTTTGCGTTCTTAACCATTTCCATTCTAAAACTGCCAAAAAGCAGGCAAGTCCGATGGATGTGGCTGGAAAAATAATATGGAAGGATACTGTGAAAGCAAATTGTATTCGCGCTAATTCTAGAGCGGTTAGACCGAGGCTCATAAACTTTCCCCCTGTGAACTAGCTGATGATGATTGAATGAGTTAAATACTTATTTTCAGGCAAAAAAGTACTCTGGCGATTAAACTTACTTCTGTGATAAATGTTCTTAGCAAGTAAAATGCCAACAGGGTAAAGCAATATAATTGCTTGATATTTCAATAAAATAGGGCGATTGATTGTTTTCAATCTGTTAGCAAAGTTTATGCTTGATGTTGCATTTGTAAAAATGCATGTTGCATTGAAACATTGATGAAATATCTGGCGATATGCAATAGATCGTCTCATGAAAACTACCTACCTTAAGAAGTTTTCTTAATCATGCACTCGCTCTATTTGTATATGTAGATACAGAAATTTTTTATAAAACTATAACAGTTCAGTGTTGTTTCGAGGGGGTGCTATAGTTTTTTTTCGATCATCTGTAGCTATATATTCAGTCCTCTAAAGTTCACAATAAAAATGAACAGGATTTACCGTCGACCTAAACCAACCTTCAAGACTCAATGTGAACGCTGCTTTAGATTTTTTTTTAAGCACATGATTATGTTCTTCTTTTCTATTTCCATTGTTGTTTTGTGTAGGGTCCGGTTGCTGCGTGTTTCTTAAAGACCTGAGTATAAGTGTAGCGCTTCTAAAATAGCTTGGATGTTAAAAAATGTTTATTACTTCTCAACTCAATGTTCTACATAAAATTATTAAAAATCAGTCTATTTCTACCTTGGTAATAGATCAGTTAGAACAGACGTATGTGAACCTTGAAGCAACCTTACTTAGAGCGAAAGTACTCAGAGACTTTTCTAAAACTCAAACGGTTTATTTAATTCAGTCGCATATTGAGCCACAGCAAAGTAGTTTAGCTTATCTATTCTCACCATTTATTTTTGCGAACCTAAACAAAGCTGCTATTTATACAACACCTGCAACACCACCTGTGCTTACTATCCTGAATAAATACTATCAAGCTGACAAGAAGGTTGTGTTTAAGGTAGATGAGGTTTTAGAGAGCCTAAAAATATATCTAGATTTGGAACTAATAGAGATAGGAGAAGCTGACTTTATTTATTTAAAATTAATCAAAGCATTGTGTAGAAGTGATATCTCTACAATTTTTTTGATCACCCATTTAGAGCTGGACTTAGACGTTTTAGAACAACTTGAACAGTTCTTAAAAATAAAAATTCATTGGGTCAAAGTCGTAAAAGATGAAAGTCTAAAAGGCTTAGATCAGCTAGATATGCGTAAATTATTATTTAAAAATAAAGATGAAGCATATGTACATTTATGTGCTCATTTTGCGCAAATGAATGCAGCACTGGTCGGGTTATGCGATACCTTTACTGCCAGTCAAATGACTCACTTAATTGATGATATGTTTTATTCAGAACATATTTTTGAAAAGTTATCTGTCTATTCAGAATATATGCAAACCTTATTGCAAAGTCAGCATAGTCTTACTAAAAAAGAGATCGCTTAGGGTGGTCAGGCTTTTGATTGGTGTTATATCAAGATTGAATACTGTTATAAAAAAATAATCGTTTTCATGTGAAATAAATATTTTATGGTAAAAGCAAAGCAATATTGGTTTTACTTACATGACAAATTTAAATTTTGAGCATCATCTCGGTTCACTAACACATGCAGCACTTAGTCAGGCCTCAATTATTTCTCGCGTGTGGGGTGAAGGGCCAACTGAGCGTTATGATGAATTGGCAAAAAATTTCAGACCAACTTTTGCCCGTATAAAAGAAGGGGCTTTAATCCGTGAGCAACAGCATATTTTGCCTTATGAACAACTCCAGTGGCTCAAAGATATTGGTTTTACGCGCTTAAGACTTCCCAAAGCTCATGGTGGCTTTGATGCAACTATTCCTGAATTATTTGCATTACTCATTGAACTTGCAGAAGCCGACTCGAACTTACCCCAAGCTTTGCGTGTGCATTTTGGTTTCACTGAAGATGTTTTAGTAAGTAAAGACAAAGCGTTTCAACAGCGCTGGCTAAGCCGAATTGCAAATGGGGAAACAATCGGTAGTGCATGGTCTGAAGGTGGGAAAGAGTCAATTGATCAGTTCGAAACTCACTTATATCGAGATAGTGACGGAAAAATTCGCGTTAAAGGCAAAAAATACTACACCACAGGGAGCCTATATGCAGATTGGGTTGATGTTGGTGTAACAGACTTAAAGGGTGAATCTGGCTCGGTCGTTGTTCGCCGTGAAGATGAAGGTGTCGAAATTGTTGATGACTGGAATGGCTTTGGCCAGCAGCTCACTGCAAGTGGTACAGCATATTTCCATGATGTATTGGTCGACGAAGCTGAAATTTTACCTGATGATGACCGTTTTAAATATTCAGCGGCTTACTATCAACTTGTTCAACTGGCAATCATTACAGGTCTAGGGCGTGCTGCAAGCTATGATGTTTCTCAAGCTGTTGCTAAACGGACCCGAAACTACACGCATGCAAATGCCCAATTTGTAAAACAAGATCCCCAAATTTTACAAGTAGTAGGCCAAATCCGTGGCGCGGCTTACAGTGCAGGGGCGATTGTTGAAAAAGTCGCACAAAGCTTACAACGTGCTTACTTGGCTGCATTTCAAAATAATGAGCAGCTTGAAGAAGAGCAAAATGCACTTGCCGAGCTTGAAAGTGCACAATCTCAAACGGTTATTACCGATTTGATTTTAAATGCTTCTACGATTTTATTTGACGCTTTAGGTGCTTCCGCAACAGACAAAGATTTAGGCCTAGATCGATACTGGCGTAATGTACGAACTTTATCTTCACATAACCCGAGAGTATTTAAAAATCGTATTATCGGTGATTTTAGTGTAAACGGCACATTACCACCGTATCAATGGCGAATAGGGAATGTTGCTAAACAATAAATTATAGTTTTAGATATTAAGCTGCTATTTTAGCGGCTTAATATTATTTTGGTTATTTAAATTAAATTATAAAAATCTATTAGAATAAAATCATATTTTGTTTGGGGTTTATATTATAAAGAAAACCTAAAAATTGCTTTAGTATAAAAATTAAATAAAATGCTGGCTGATATTTTATGACTAAGAAAATTAGTTTTAATGCTTTTGAAATGAATTGTATTGCCCATCAATCTCCTGGATTATGGCGACATCCTCAAGATCGATCTGTTGAATATAAAGATTTAGAATATTGGACAGATTTAGCGCAAATTCTTGAGCGTGGTTTTTTTGACGGTATTTTTATTGCAGATGTGCTTGGTATTTATGACGTTTATCATCAAAGTGCTGAACATGCCTTAACAGGTGCAGTACAAGTTCCAGTCAATGATCCGCTACAGATTGTGCCAGCGATGGCGGCAGTCACAAAGCACTTGGGTTTTGGTGTCACGACCTCTATTTCTTTTGAGCATCCTTATCCTTTTGCTAGACGTATTAGCACGCTAGACCATTTAACCAAAGGGCGAGTTGGTTGGAATATCGTGACGTCTTATTTGGAAAGTGGTTCGAAAAACTTGGGTCTAAAAACTCAGGTTAATCATGATAATCGTTATGATATTGCTGATGAATATTTAGAAGTCCTTTACAAACTTTGGGAAGGTTCTTGGGAAGAAGGTTCGGTACTTCGTGACCGTGAAAGCGGTATTTTTGCTGACTATAAAAAAGTGCATCCAATTCAGCACGAGGGTAAATACTTTACTGTACCGGGCATTCATATTTGTGAGCCATCACCACAGCGAACGCCAGTACTTTACCAAGCAGGCGCATCTTCACGCGGGCAGAAGTTTGCTAGTCAAAATGCCGAGTGTGTATTCATCGCAGCGCCGTCTAAAATCGCCACTAAAAAAGTGGTACAGGGCATTCGTCAAAAATTGGCTCAAGAAGGTCGCGATCCGTACTCAGTTAAAATTTATGCGCTTTTGTCGATTGTCACTGATGAAACCGATGCAAAAGCACAGGCTAAGTTTAGAGAATATCAAAGCTATGGAAGCTATGATGGCGCTTTAACATTGCTGTCTGGCTGGTCAGGTGTTGATTTTTCACAATATCAACCGACCGATAAAGTTGAATATATTCAAACCAACGCGATTCAATCTTTATTAGATTCTTATGTAAATGCAGATCCAGAACGTGTCTGGACCATTGAAGAAATTGCAAACTGGAGCAGCTTAGGTGGTAATGGGCCAGTATTGGTAGGTTCGGCAGAAACAGTTTCAGATTCTCTACAACGATGGGTTGAAGATACCGATATTGATGGCTTTAACTTGGCCTATATTTTGGCGCATCAAACCTTTGCTGATGTGGTCGAATTTATTGTTCCAGAGTTGCAAAAACGTGGGGTATATCAAACCTCATATGCACAAGGAACATTAAGAGAAAAATTATTTGGTGCTGGGCCATATTTGCCTGAAAATCACCGCGGTGCAAAATATCGTAATCTAAAGGAATTAAAACTTGCTGAGGCGAGTTAATATTTTGCAAAGCCTTTAAAATAAATGGCTGGTTAAATACCAGCTTTTATTTTGTCTTTTTTTATATCGGTTTTACTGCTGAGTTAATAATGAAAAAATAATTCTATAATTTAGATTAAAACATCAGATTAATTTGTTTTTGTATTGTGTGAATAATCATTATTTTGTTCCTGTTATTAAAATTCAGGAATTATTAAGTGAGCACACAAGAACTCGATCATAACCATCGTTATGAAATTAAATCTCCCGATGATGTTTCACAGTTAATTTCAAAATTTGCAGGGAAGGGTAAATCGAATAAAATTATTTGGTTAGCACTCATTGGGGTGTTTATTGATGCCTATGATTTAACAACGCTATCCTTTGGTATTGAGCAAGTCATCTCAGAGTTTTCTTTAAGCCCTGTGATGACTGGTGTGGTGGCTTCAGCAATTGTCTGTGGAACCATTGTGGGTAACCTGATTGGTGGTTGGCTGACAGATAAAATTGGTCGTTATCGGGTCTTCATGGCGGACATGGTACTGTTTGTCATTGCGGCAATTGTCGCAGGCTTTGCACCAAATGTTTGGGTTTTAATTTTAGCCAGATTTATTATGGGAATTAGTGTGGGGATTGATCTGCCTGTGGCAATGTCCTACTTATCTGAATTTTCCAAATTTAACGGAAGTAGTAACAAGGCAGCTCGTTTAGCGGCATGGTGCCCAATGTGGTATGCGGCTTCTTCGGTATGTTTTGGTCTGGTTCTGGCGCTTTATTTTCTTTTACCGCCTGAGCATAGCAACTGGTTATGGCGAGCATCTTTAATTTTTGGAGCAGTGCCAGCGTTACTCATTATTTTTATTCGCGGTAAATATTTAACTGAATCACCCATTTGGCTTGCAAACCAAGGCGATTTAAAAGGGGCAGCTAAAGTTCTACAAGAGTCCTATGCAATTAATGCAGTCGCTACAGTTGAAAAAGTAGAAAGAACTGCTGAAAAGAAAAAGCGTGAGGGGTTTGCGGTTTTATTTAATAAAACCTATTTGCCAAGAACGATTGTGGCCATTGTAATTCATATTTCGGTTGCATTTCAGTACACCACCATTGCTTTCTTTTTACCTTCTATTTTAACACGGTTCTTTCATACCGATGTTTTGACGACCATTACTACAACGCTCGGACTCAATCTACTATTTGCATTTACGGGCGGCCTGTTAGGCGTATTTGTTGCTAGCAGATTTAAATCTCGTCATGTGTTGCTCACAGGCTTTTTACTCCAGTTTATAGCCCTCATTGCCTTGACATTCATTGGTGAGCCCGGTAATAGCTTTTTACTCTATACCGCAATTGGCATGCTCGGTTTGTGGCTTTTTGCTGAAGGCTTTGGGCCTGGGGCACAAATGATGGTTTATCCAACTATGGCCTATCCAGCTTCGATTCGTGGCGTTGGTGTCGGCTTTAACCGTGCAGTAACGGGTGTTGCTCAAGCAATTGCTTTGTTTGTTTTACCCATCTGGATGGCGGGATATAAAACCGATGTTTATCTGATTATTTCTATCTTTGCATTTATTCCTTTAATTGTGATTGGGCTACTGATTAAGTTTGAGCCTACCGCCCAAGACGTCGATGTGATTTATGAAGATAAAACAGAACTTCCTCTCAATAATTCACCAGTAATCGACTAGAGTAAAAGTAAATTCTAAATAAAAAGAAAGGCCAACATCTGTTGGCCTTTCTATTAAAAATTAGAAGTAATAAGCAAAAATTACAAATGCTTTTTTGTTCCATTTATTATTGGTTCCGCCAGCCGCAAGACCTTCACTATCTCCTAAATATGGATCGTGTTTACCCATCAGTAACTCGGCTTGTACTGTCAATTTTTGATAGTTAAAGGCAATGCCGGGAATAAAACGGGTTGAATCTTTAAAGCCATCTTGCTCTTTTCGATAAGAACTATAGTTTAGGTAGGGGCGAACAGAGGTAATTGGGCCAAATTGCTGAGGGAACAAATAGCTGAGTTCGGCTGAATAAATCTGACCTTTAGTTGCCGAGTTAAATGAATAATCGAAACCACCTAAAGTCAGGTGGTCTTTATATTGATTGTCGGCATTATCAATGTCTTGATAACCAGCCAAAAGCTGTAAATTCCATTGGTTATAATTGGTGTTGCTAAAAACCGAATAGACTTGGCGATTCCCATCTTGCCCTGAGCGTTTGTTTTCAATGGTGGAATACCATGCAGAAGCACCTAGTTGGGTAGAGAAATTTTCTTGGCCTAAGACATTTTTAAAGGTATGAGCACCACGAACAACAATGGAGTTCTTTTCTTTGGTATTGGTGCCTTCTGGTACAGAGTCATCTGCATTGACAGGGTTGATACTAAATCGACTCGAGTCTTTGCTTTTACCTCTATAGGTGCCACCATCGGTAGGATAAAAGGCAAATTGTGCCTCATTGATTCCATCATTGAAATCATATTTCACGCCAAGGTTGTGTACATCCTCCCAACCCGCACTATTGGCAATGCCTAAATAATAAGTATTTCCCCAAAAGCGACCCAAGCCAAAAGGAACAGGGTTTAAGCCAACAATAATTTTACTATTGTCATTAATTTTATAACCCAACCATGCATCGGTGAGCCAATTTGCATCACCTAAACGCCCGTAATATTCATAAACCCGATAATCTAAGCGGCCAATCCATTTCGGGGAGTTGTAGTCCAACCATAATACCGCGTCATTAAAAGAAAATTTACTGGTAGAGGGTTCAGAGTCAAAATCATAAACATATTTAGCCCGAACAGTACCACTTACTTTAAGTTCACCTTCTTCAGCATTACCAAAGGTAAGCGCTGCATGGCTTGAAAGACTAAAGGTAGTCAAAGTCGTAGCGATGAATATTTTTTTTAAATTTTGGGGATGTTTAAACAAAATATATTTTCTCCTCTTAAAAATAAAAAATTAAACTTGCGTAATGTATAAACCAGAAAAAGATTTGTCTAAATCTCAATATTTGCAGAGGTTTTAAGATAAAAAGATAATAAAATCTGATCTTTATAAAAAATGGCGAAAATTAATTAGACGTAAAACATCTAATGCGATAGACCAAAAGAAAAAATGATTAAAGGTGAGTAGGATAAAATACTAGAGAGCTTATGTCAGGCTTTTCCAATCATATGATTTGGGAATAACGTTTTTAATTATTGATATATAAGTATTTTAATTTTGTATCTATTCTATAAGATTACTTAAAATTTGCTTTTTACCAAAAGATAAAAACTTATGAAGAAAAGTTATTTATAAAAACTAGATAAGCAACTCATATTTTTTTATTTTTCATTATAAAGCCGGCTGCATACCATAGGCTTATATTATTGAAAGATCATGAAATTATGAGCACGAAGACCAAACCGCTGATTGTCACGGCAATTGTGATCGTCGCAATTGTTGCATTTATCGTATGGCAAAATAAAAAAGACAATAATACAAGTGCTTTAGTTCGTGACAACAAACCTGTCGTGATTGCCTATCAAACTGGGGTGGACCCAAGTAAAGTTGCACAGGCCAATGGTGACTACGAAAAACAAAGTCAACGTAACATTCAATGGAAGAAATTTGATGCAGGCTCAGACGTTGTTAATGCTCTGGCTTCAGGCGATGTCGTACTTGGCAATATTGGTTCAAGCCCACTTGCTGCTGCGGCAAGCCGTGATTTACCGATTGAAGTATTCTTAATTACATCAAAACTTGGTGCGTCTGAAGCGCTAGTAGTAAGTAATAAATCAGGCATTAAAACTCCTCAAGATTTAATTGGCAAAACCATTGCTGTACCGTTTGTTTCAACTACGCATTACAGCCTTTTGTCTGCACTTAAACACTGGAACATTCCAGAAGACAAAGTAAAAATTATTAACTTGCGTCCACCTGAAATTTCAGCTGCTTGGGAACGTGGTGATATTGATGCAGCCTATGTGTGGGAACCTGCTTTAAGTAAAGCCAAAGCATCTGGTACGGTTTTAACCGACTCAAAACAAGTGGGTGAATGGGGTGCTCCAACTTATGACTTATGGGTTGTACGTAAAGATTTTGCAGAGAAAAATCCTGACTTCTTAAAAGCTTTTGTCAAAACCACGCTTGAGCAGCTTGAAAAATATAATCAAGATCCAGCCGCTTACGTTAAAGATGCCGATAACGTGCAAAAAATTGCGCAGCTTACTGGTTCTGATCCAAAAGATATCCCGCTTTTATTAAGTGGAAATATTTACCTTGACCGTGCACAGCAAAAACAAACGTTAGATGGTGAATTCGCACAAAATATTTTTGATACAGCGAAGTTCTTAAAAGGTCAGGGCAAGGTCGATCAATTGAAAGCCGATTATAAAGGCAATGTGAATTCTTCATTTTTGCAGCCTTAAGGAGTTGTCATGAGTGTACTTGAAGCCAAACATATTCATCTGACTTTTCCTAAACAGCAAAAGCCAGTTTTACAAGACATTAACCTAACCATTGAAGAAGGTTCTTTAACCGTGATTTTGGGTGAGTCGGGTTGTGGCAAAACAACTTTGCTTAATATCTTGGCAGGGTTTCAAAAGCCAAGCTCTGGTGATGTACTTGTAAATCATGAAGTGGTAACTGGTCCAGATGTAACCCGCGCTGTTGTATTTCAGGATCACGCCTTACTTCCTTGGTTGAATGTTGCAGATAATGTTGGCTTCGCTTTGCAGTTAAAAGGTTTAAAACGTGCAGAGATTGAGAAACAAGTGAGTGCAATTTTAAAAATTGTAGGTTTAAGTCACGTTGAAAAAGCCAATATATGGGAACTTTCCGGTGGTATGAAACAACGTGTTGGTATTGCCAGAGCTTTGATTAGTCACGCGCCGTTTATTTTATTAGATGAACCTTTTGCCGCATTAGATGCTTTTACGCGTGAAAACATGCAGCAGTTAGTGCTCGATTTATGGATTCAACAAAATAAAAGCTTCTTTTTAATTACTCATGACATTGAAGAAGCATTATTACTCAGCAATCAGTTAGTTCTAATGACAGCGCATCCAGGCAAAATTGTAGAAACTCTACATCTCGATTTTGCTCAACGATATCGACAGGGTGAGTCTATTCGTTCGATTAAATCGGACCCTCAATTTATTCAGTTCAGAGAGCAGTTATTTGAAAGTTTAAGGGCTCAAAAACAAAGCGGTAAGGAGGCGTTACCTACATGAACACTAAAGATAACGTCTATGAGTATGACAAAGCAGAGCTAAAACTTAAGCCAGATGTGCAAACAGAAAATGCTTCATTTCTATCGTCATTTTTTGAGAAGCATCGCACTTTGGCAGTCAGCATAATTAGTGTGGGAAGTGTGGTTGCACTCTGGTTTCTTATTACTGCTTTGCATGTTGTACCTGAACTGTTTTTACCGAGCCCACAGGCAGTCTGGCAAAAATTTATATCGGTCAGCCGAGAAGGCTTTATGAAAGCTACTTTATGGCAACACTTGGCAGCCAGTATCTCTCGTGTATTTTTAGCTTTGATTGCTGCAGTAGTGATTGGTGTACCACTGGGTTTATGGATGGGCCTGAACAAATGGGTTCGCGCTGTTCTAGATCCTTTGGTTGAATTATTACGTCCAATTCCGCCGTTAGCTTATTTACCTTTACTCGTAATTTGGTTCGGTATTGGCGAAACCACAAAAGTACTTTTGATTTTCTTCTCGATATTGGCACCTGTCATTATTAGTAGTGCACACGGTGTATTAAGTCATCAGCTTAATCGTGAACGTGCTGCACTGTCGCTAGGGGCAAGTCAGACACAAGTATTTTGGCATGTCATTTTACCAACGGCTTTACCTCATATTATTACCGGGATTCGTATTGGTCTTGGGGTGGGCTGGTCAACCTTAGTTGCAGCAGAGTTGGTTGCAGCGGATCGCGGTATTGGTTTTATGGTGCAATCGGCAGCGCAGTTCTTAATTACCGATACGGTGATTCTAGGCATTATTGTCATTGCGATTGTCGCAGTTAGTTTTGAGCTGTTTTTACGTTGGTTACAAAAACAGTTTTCTCCTTGGTATGGTCAGCAGTTGTAGTAAAGAAGATGAATACAGTAGTAGCAAACTTAAATATTGAAGTGATCAAGCCTACCATTGGCGCAATTATTCACGATATCGATTTGAATGCGTTAAATGAACAGACAACGCAACAAATCCAGCAGGCTTTGCTTGATCATCAGGTCATTTTTTTTCGAAAGCAACAATTAGCGCCACAAGCACAAGCAGACTTGGCACGCAGTTTTGGCAGCTTACATGTGCACCCGATTTATCCTTCAATTGAAGATGTACCTGAAGTGATGGTGCTCGACAGTTGGAAACAAGATTTGCGTGACAATGAACTTTGGCACACAGATGTGACTTTTAGTAAAACTCCACCATTGGGCTGTGTGTTGCAAGCCATTAAAATTCCACCTGTAGGCGGAGATACATTATGGTCGAGCAACACAGCAGCTTTTAAAGGGCTTCCGCTCGAACTACAGCAAAAACTACGTGGCTTAACCGCAACACACGATATTCGTAAGTCTTTTCCGCTTGAACGTTTTGCTTATAACGAAGAAGAACGTGAAAAGCTTTTGCAAACATTTAAGCGTAACCCACCAGTGGTTCACCCAGTGGTGCGTACCCATCCTGTTACAGGTGAGCCTTTGTTGTTTGTAAGTGAGGGCTTTACCACTCGCATTAATGAGTTACCTGAACAAGAAAGCGAACAGTTACTTAATTTCTTGTTTGAACATGCGACCCAAGAGCAATTTCATTTGCGTTGGAAGTGGCAAGATGGTGATATCGCGATTTGGGATAACCGTTGCACACAACATAAAGCATTATTTGATTATGGCGATGCTCATCGCATCATGCACCGTGCAACTATTAATGGTGATGTGCCGTTTTATAAAGAAGAACAACAGCCAGAGTTAGCAGAGGCTTAATTCCTTTAATTATTCTTTGTTTCAATTCCAACGTAGCGTTTTGAGTTGGAATTGAAACAATAACTCTTTAGTTCATTCCAAATCCTGACAATATACCTGTGTAGTTCTTTACAGGAGGTGAGGCCCAATCACCAACTTTGCTGGTTTTTAAATTTAACTGAACTAACATTTCAGCTTGTTTAACGGCTGCTGTAACGCCGTCAATAACAATCACTCCCAACTCGTTTTGTAGCTTTAGGCATAAATCACTCATACCTGCACAGCCCAAAACAATTGCATCGCTTTTATCTTCAGCGAGTGCTTTTTTGCACTCATCTCGTATGGTCCGATAAGCATTTGAATCAGGAAGCTCCAACTCTTCAACTGCAATGTCACAAGCTCGAACATTTTTACAAAATGGCGTAGCCCCATAGCGATGAGCCAGATGCCAACTCATATTCACTGTACGTTGTAAGGTGGTGACTATACTAAACCCAGTACTGATATAACTTGCAGTTCGCATAGCTGCTTCGGCAATTCCAATCACAGGTGCTGACGTCATTTCACGGGCAGCATAAAGTGCAGGGTCACCAAAACAGGCAATAATATAAGCATTTACACCTAGATGCTCACCTTGGCGAATTTCCTCCAACACACCTACGGCACTTAGAACCTCATCATAATAACTTTCAATCGTTGCAGGGCCCATTTGAGGACTCACTGCAATAATTTGAGTACCAGAACTTGCAACTATCTTTGCTGATGCAGCAATTTTGTCTGTCATACTTTGGGTGGTATTGGGATTAATAATTTTAATTTTCATTGTACTTTTACCTTAGTCATTGCCGATTTAACATGGGCAAGCGGTTGGTTAAGAAATCGGTAAATGACAAAACCGAATCCCATCCCAATAAACCATGTGAAATTAGCAAGAGCAGATAATTGGGGTAACAGCACACATAGAATAGGAATTAATGAAGCTGGAATTAAGGCATAAAAGGCAGAGTGGTTATAACCATTTTTGTACCAATACGAACCTTTGGTATCTAAGGTATATAAATCATCTACTTCGATTTTTTGTTTTTTAACGAGGTAAAAATCGGCTATCAATACGCCAAAAAGTGGACCAATAAATGCACCCAAAATATCAATGGTGTAATGGATCACTTGAGGATTATTAAATAAATTCCATGGGGTAATGAAAATTGAACCAACTGCTGCAATCATTCCACCCATGCGCCAGCTAATTTTGCTCGGTGAAACGTTGGAAAAATCAAAGGCAGGTGAAACAAAGTTAGCGACAATATTAGGGCTTGTTGAGAATTAACAAAGGCTACTGATTAATTTATAATAGTACTATGGATAGATACATACTTACTGATGCCCAATGGGCAAAAATGGAACCTTTTTGCCTAGGTAAAGTGACCGATCGAGGTCGTAGTGGAAAAGATAATCGATTATTTTTAGAAGCAGTCCTATGGATTGCCCGTACAGGCAGTCCATGGCGTGATCTACCTGCTCATTTTGGTAAATGGAATACCGTCTTTAAAAGATACCGTGATTGGGTGAAAGCTGGTGTATTTGAAACTATTTTTGCATCTGTAAATGAAGATGTTGATTTGGAATACGCCATGATTGATGGAACGATTGTTAAAGTTCATCGACATGGGCAAGGTGCAAAAGGGGGACTTTCAAACAGTCTATAGGTAAATCTCGAGGTGGAATGACCTGTAAAATTCTTGCCTTAGTGGATAGTCTAAGCAACCTCATTAAGTTTCGATTAATGCCTGGTCAATATCACGATTTAGTAGAAACCAAACCTTTAATTGAAGATATTGATTTTCAAGCATTACTGGCTGATAAAGCATTTGATGCAGATTGGCTCATCCAAGAGCTCAATGAACGTAAAGTCAAAGTGGTGATCCCACCCAAATCTAATCGAAAAGTAATGAGAGCATTTGATACGACTATGTATAAATGGCGTCATCTCATTGAAAACTATTTCTGTAAGTTAAAAGAATTTAAACGTATAGCGATGCGTAGTTGTAAAACAGATACGAGTTTTGAAGCCATGATTCAATTGTGCGCGAGTGTAATTAACTCTCGGTAATTCTCAACAGACCCTAATCCCGATGGTGGCAATCATTAAGGTTAAACTGCCTAAAATCACCACAAAGGTATTATCAAGTTTTCCAACCATCTCGACAGGGTCTGTAATGAGCTTGCCGTAGACTGGAAGCGTTGCCGCAATACACACCACAGTAAGTAAAGAAAAGCCTAAGAAGTTAATCGGTAGCCCAAGAAAGTTCCCCATTTTAATGGCATTAAAACTTTTGCCGTAACGAGAAAAGTCACCAAAGTTCAGCATAGGCCCTGAAAAATATGAAACAACGAGAGCAATAGCACCAATCATGACTGGTACAACCGCAAAACCGTCGTATTGAACACCGCTCAAGTTTAAATCAATATTTTGCCAGCCAGCTTTCCAGATGAGCCATACTGCCATCGCAAACATTACGAT
This sequence comes from Acinetobacter sp. IK23, assembly GCF_035615275.1. Lineage (NCBI taxonomy): Bacteria > Pseudomonadati > Pseudomonadota > Gammaproteobacteria > Moraxellales > Moraxellaceae > Acinetobacter > Acinetobacter sp. IK23. The sequence goes on along the minus strand of NZ_JANBNX010000003.1, from coordinate 11,525 downwards.
GTAGACAGCTGGACCTGCCCAGTCAATGAATTTACGAATACTATCCATGCCAGACCAAAAAACAATCGCTTGCAGTAGCCAAAGCAGCATGAATCCAACCCATCCTAAATAGGAAAGCCCAAGAAAGCCATAAGTTGAAACATCGGCATAGACCGACCATTCTGGAAAGAACTTTAAAATGACTAATAAGAAAGCACTTGAGGCTAAATAGGTTTGAATGCCATACCACGCGACAGCAATAAGACCACGAATAACAGCAGGAATATTTGCACCAAGTACACCGAAGGTTGCGCGGCAAATAACAGGATAGGGCGTGCCAGTTTGTTGGCTAGACTTGGCAATGAGGTTTGTAAAAAACTGAACTATGGCAATGCCGATGAGTAAAGATAAAAGTACCTGCCAGCTATTGAGCCCGAGTGCAAAAAGGCTCCCAGCCATGACATAACCGCCGACACTATGAACATCAGACATCCAGAAAGCAAAAATATTATAAGCGCCCCATGTTTGGTTTTTTAAAGGAGCTAAGTCTTGATTTGTCAGTTTTGCATCATAAGAAGGTTTAATTATTGCTTCGGTATTATTCATCTTGAACACTCACTTCCTTAAGATGGAGGCACTTTCAGCAGCATTGTTTTTCTGTCTAAAAGAATGAAATTAAAATTGTGTACAATGTGATATTTAAATTGTGCACAATTTCAATTGAGCAAAAGTTATGCCAAATTTAGGAAGTAGCATTTATGAGTCATTAAAACTGGTATGGATTTTGGATATGAAGAGACAAATTTAGAAAATGAGAAGTGCTTAATTTTTTATAAAAAGTAAGTAAATTTAGGTGTATAAGTGGATATTTAGATGTCTAATATTGGATTGTTTAGCTCATCATAAGTGGTTTGGGAATGAGAGCGATATTCCAAAACGCTTAAGTTAAACTTACACTACTGTCACGAGATAAAGTTTTAAAAAGAGGGAGCATCAATAAAAAATGGAAAAATCAATGCCATCGAATGCACCAAAAAAAGCCGTAGAAATGAGCAATGATGAAATTGATGACCATATATATAACGCTATTGTAGATGCTATCTTAAATCGACAACTTGCCCCTGGCGCACGTTTAGTTGAAGCACCTTTGTGTGAAGCATTTGGTGTAACGCGAGGAGTGTTAAGACGTGTTTTTGTCAAACTTGCCCATGATAAGGTCATCGAAATTCAGCCCAATCGTGGAGCACTCATCGCAAAACATAGTGCTCATGAAACAAAAGAGGTGTTTGAAGCACGCAGCATGCTTGAAATCGCTACTGTAAAAAAGCTAGCTCAAAAGTCACATAGCCTAGATTTTAGTGAGCTTCGAGGTTTAGTAGATCAAGAGTCTCATGAGCGTTTAGCTGGCAATTGGGCTGAGTGGATTAAGCTATCAGGGCAATTTCATTTAAAACTGATTGAAGCAAATCAAAATACAATTATGAGCAGTTATTTGCAGACGCTTATTGCAAGAACTTCGTTATTAATTGGGTTATATGAAATTCCCAAACATAATAATTGTTCGGCAGATGAACATCGTGCAATTTTAAATGCCATTGAGCAAGGCGATGAAAAGCGAGCAACTCAATTGATGGAAGAGCATTTAGAACACTACGCGACGACATTTGTTGAAGAAGACAGCACAGCAACAGCAGAACAAAATTTATTAAATTTATTTAAAAATAGAAAAATTGAAACTATTTAAACTAAATAAAAAATAATGAGCCAATTCCTATGGAAAATGCCCAGATTGGTTATTTTATAGGAACGATTTGACGCGTTAGAAAATCAATAAATAGTTTGACCTTCTTCGATAAAATCTTACGGTTTGGCCATGTGACATATAAGTGAAGCGGCTGACTGGTGTAGTCCTCCAAACATTTCTGTAATTTGCCTTCTTTGTAATAAGGCTCTGCAATAAACTCTGGAAGAAAAACGATACCGTGATCTTTCAAGCACATATCTAATAATAATTCCCCATTATTACAGGTCATCACAGGGAAGCAATTAAAGGACACCTCTTTTTGATCTTTTTGGAAAATCAATTTTTTATGTCGGCTATCTTGATAGTAAATCAGAAATTTATGTTCTTTAAGTTCTTCTAAAGAGGTTGGCAGGCCATGCTGATTAAAATATTCAGGTGTTGCATATAAATATCGTTGATAGGTATTTAATATTTTACTATTTGCCAAATTTGGAGGTGAACCATCTACACGAATGGTTAAATCAAATTTATTATTATTCGTGTCTAATAGCTGATCAGTCATGAATAAATCAATTTTGATACTAGGATATTTCTCTATAAAGTCTGAAATGATATGTTGAAGAAAAATATTGCTAAAAGACATGGGTGTATTGAGCTTAAGTTCGCCTTCAGGGTACTGCTGATTGTAGCTAATTTCATAGGCAGCCCATTCAAACTCACTTAAAATGACTTTACTATGTTGATAAAATTTTTCCCCACAAGAGGTGAGGTTCATCTGTCTTGTTGTTCTGGTTAACAGTGTGGTTCTGAGGTCGTTTTCGAGGTAGCAAACACGTTTGGCAACTAAGTCACGAGAGATGTCGAGTGCTCTGGCTGCGCTACTAAAATTCCCATGCTCTACGACACTTACAAAAGTGGAAATACAGTCTAATCGATCCATGGATAAGCAAAAGTTAAAAAAATATATATCAATGATTAAACTATAAAAATTAAAAAGCAATCATTGATTTTATTGTATTCGTACAGCATACAGATTCGAGCTGATTTACTGTCTATTTTTTTACATTTTTATCTGTTTTGATAATAAACATTAGATTATTTACTTAAACACAAAACTTATCAGTAATAACGGAGTTATTCATGAATAAATCACTTTTAGAACAATTATCACCAACGAATTGTCAGGTTATTTTTATTGATCATCAGCCACAAATGGCTTTTGGGGTACAGTCAATAGATCGCCAAGTATTAAAGAATAATACTGTAGGGTTAGCAAAAGCAGCTAAAACATTCAATATTCCTGTCACGATTACGACAGTTGAAACTGAAAGCTTCTCTGGTCATACCTATCCAGAACTTTTAGACGTATTTCCAGATGCTCCATTACTAGAACGTACTTCAATGAATTCATGGGATGACCAAAAGGTACGTGATTCTCTTGCAAAAAATAATCGTAAAAAAGTGATTGTTTCAGGTTTGTGGACTGAAGTGTGCAATAACACTTTTGCTTTTGGTGCCATGCTTGAAGGCGATTATGAAATTTATATGGTTGCGGATGCTTCGGGTGGCACATCGAAAGAAGCGCACGATTATTCTATGCAACGCATGATTCAAGCAGGTGTTGTTCCGGTAACTTGGCAGCAAGTCTTACTTGAATGGCAACGTGATTGGGCACACCGTGATACCTATGATGCAGTTATGGCAATTGTACGTGAGCATTCTGGTGCTTACGGTATGGGCGTTGATTATGCCTATACGATGGTACATAAGGCACCTGAACGTACCACATCAAAACACGAAGTACTTGCACCAGTTCCTGCAAAATAAAACAGTACTGATTTAGGTAAAGGCATGTCTAGTATTCAATATTTAAGTGATATTAATACAGATATGCCTTTATTTTTTAGAACGATAATTCACAAGAATGGAGTTCAGAATGACCGAAATAAACCTCATACTCATAAACGGTAAAATCACAACATTAGATCCTCAGAACCCCGAAGTACAAGCAATTGCGATTGCAGATGGTAAAGTCGTACGTACGGGTACAAATGATGAGGTTATGAAGCTCGCAACACCTACAAGTAAAGTCGTAGATTTAAATGGTCGTCGTGTTATACCGGGCCTAAATGACAGTCATTTGCATATTATTCGTGGTGGCCTAAATTATAATATGGAACTGCGCTGGGAAGGTGTGCCATCTGTTGCAGATGCACTACGCTTACTCAAGGAACAAGCAGATAATACGCCAGCTCCACAATGGGTTCGTGTAGTAGGCGGTTGGACTGAGTTCCAGTTTGCTGAAAAGCGTTTACCAAGTTTAGAAGAAATTAATAAAGCTGCGCCAGATACTCCTGTCTTCGTTTTACATTTATACGCCAGTGCGATGCTCAACCGAGCTGCGCTTGATGTATTAGGCTTTAATAAAGACACTCCAGATCCACCCGGAGGCAAAATTGTACGAGATGCAAAGGGTGAACCAACAGGTCTGTTGCTCGCAACTCCATCCGCTATGATTTTGTATTCAACCTTAGGGAAAGCACCAAAATTACCAGTTGAAGATCAAGTCAATTCAACTCGTCATTTCATGCGCGAACTAAATCGATTAGGCATTACTTCGGCAATTGATGCAGGTGGTGGTGGTCAAAACTATCCTGAAGATTATGATGTGATTAAGCAATTACACGATCAAAATCAAATGACAGTGCGAATTGCTTATAATCTATTTGCTCAGAAGGCAGGCCAAGAGCTTGATGACTATCGCCGCTGGACAGAAATGACATTTCCGGGCGATGGTGATGAACTATTTAGAATGAATGGAGCAGGTGAAAACCTGACGTGGTCGGCGGGTGACTTTGAAGATTTCTATGAACCTCGTCCGGATTTACCAGAAAAAATGGAAGGTGAACTCGAAGCCATCGTAGAGCACTTGGCTGAAAAGAAATGGCCATTCCGTATTCATGCAACTTACGATGAAAGTATTAATCGTTTGCTCAATGTATTTGAGCGTGTCAATTCAAAACAGCCATTCGCAACTCGATTTATTATTGACCACGCCGAAACCGTATCTGAGCGTAATATTGAACGTATTGGTGCGTTGGGCGGTGGTATTGCCATTCAACACCGTATGGCATATCAAGGTGAGATTTTCGTAAAACGCTATGGTGCCGAGGCTGCTCAGGCAACGCCACCAGTTAAGAAAATGTTAGAACTCGGTGTTCCTGTGGGTGCGGGGACAGATGCGACTCGTGTTGCCTCTTATAACCCTTGGGTGTGTTTGTATTGGCTAAGTACTGGTAAAACAGTGGGTGGTTTGCCACTCTATGATGAAAAAAATCTATTAGACCGTCAGACTGCACTCAAACTCTGGACTAAAGGTTCGGCTTGGTTCTCAGGTGAAAAAGATGTCAAAGGTTCACTCACAACCGGGGAACTTGCTGACTTGGTCGTGTTGTCTGATGACTACTTTAAAGTTGAAGCAGAAGATATCCAGTGGACTGAGTCTGTACTCACTGTTTTAGGTGGAAAAGTGGTATATGCAGGGGCTGAGTTTAAGCAAGACGATCCGCCGTTGCCGCCAGCATCTCCAGCATGGTCGCCGGTAAAACGCTTTGGTGGTCAGTGGCGTTTATCTGAAAATCGTAATGCACCGTCGAATCAATCATTACAGTCACAAAGTGCATTGTGTGAATGTGCCAGCAGCTGTGGCATGCATGGACACAACCACGCTTGGATGCTTGATGTTCCTGTAAATGATAAGGACAAAAAATCTTTCTGGGGCGCACTAGGGTGTTCGTGTTTTGCATTTTAAATAAAACAGTATGGGAACCTGCCTCTTGAAATGGCTTGTTTCCCTAAGGTATGTACGATGAAAATGTACTTGTTATCTTTGGCTGTAGGGTTGCTTGTTGGTGTCTTATATTACGTTCTAAATGTTAAGTCACCAGCTCCACCTCTTGTTGCGTTAGTCGGATTATTAGGCATGGTAATAGGAGAGCAACTGCTTCCTTTTATTAAGTCTTATTTTTAATCTGTTTCATTCAAAAAAAGCTAAATGGTGCTATGCCATTTAGCTTTTTATATTAATAAGTATCTTCGATCACTTTATACGACGGCCTTGTTCGTCAATAATCACTTCGCCATCTTCTTTTGCAAAATAGCCTAAGTTTTTTGAATCTAAAATGTCGAGCACGACTTCAGAAGGACGGCAAAGTCGTGTGCCTTTTGGTGTAACCACAAATGGGCGATTAATTAAAATTGGATACTCCACCATAAAATCAATTAATTGCTCGTCTGTCCAATGGTTTTGTTCTAACTCTAAATCTTTGTAGGGATCAACATTTTTACGAATTGATTCACGTACAGTTAAGCCTGAATCCTTAATGAGTTGAATCAATTCATCTTTACTTGGTGGTGTTTGCAAATATTCAATAACAATAGGCTCAAGTCCTGCATGACGAATAAGCGCCAATGTATTGCGTGAGGTTCCGCAAGCAGGGTTATGGTAAATCTTCACTAGCTCAGTCATGGTAAATTTATTGTCAAATTAAGATATTGCATTTATATATGGATATCCGTATATTTGCAATAACGAATATACTCTGTTGAATATATGATCAACCAAGTCGATTTCTTTAAATGTCTATCTGACCAAACTCGGTTAAATATTCTTAAATTAGTTCTAAACAAACAAAATATTTGTGTTTGTGAGTTAACTGAACAGCTTGAGTTGAGCCAACCGAAAATTTCTCGTCACTTGGCCTTATTAAGAACTCATGGCATTTTACTTGATGCACGACAGGGGCAATGGGTGTATTACAGCGTCAATCCAGATTTACCAAATTGGGCTGTTGAAGTTTTGAAAACTATAGGAAACCAAGATGAAAGTTTAGTGAATCAATCATCTTCAAAGTTTTCTTCTATTTCTACCTATTGTGAGTAAGACCATGAAATTCTTATTTTTATGTACTGGAAACAGTTGCCGTAGTATTTTGTCAGAAGTTTTATTTAATAGTCGTGCACCAGAAAATTGGAAAGCGTATAGCGCAGGCAGTAAACCATCAGGGCAGGTGCATCCATTAACCATTGAAACACTTGAAAACTTAGGTCTTTCAACAGAAGGGTTATGGAGTAAAACTATTGATGACTGCGAACAGTATCAACCAGATGTTGTGATTACAGTCTGTGATTCTGCTGCACAAGAAGCATGCCCACTTTATTTAGGTGGCGCAATCAAAGCACACTGGGGCTTAAGTGATCCATCTCATTTGGACTTGCCAAAAGAAGAAAAGCTTAAAGCATTCCAAGATACTGTAGCTCATATTAATCGTCGTTTAGATGCATTGTTTGCACTTGATGTTGCGAACCTAAACCGTTCACATTTAATTGCTGAGATTAATGAAATCTCTCATATTGAGTAAGAAAGCAGACATGACTAAGCAAAAACTTTCCTTTTTAGACCGAAATTTGACGCTATGGATTTTTATAGCCATGGCTTTAGGTTTAGCCATTGGAGTTTTCTTTCCTCAGGTATCTATGTCTTTAAATGAGTTAAGTGTAGATAACGTGAATATCCCGATCGCAATCGGCTTAATTTTGATGATGTATCCACCTTTATCTAAGGTTGATTATGCTGCGTTACCAGAAGTATTTAAAGATAAGAAAACCTTAACTCTATCGTTGGTACAAAACTGGATTATTGCTCCAGTTTTAATGTTTATCCTTGCGATTATTTTCTTACATCACTATCCAGAGTATATGACGGGCCTTATTTTAATTGGCTTGGCACGTTGTATTGCCATGGTTCTGGTTTGGAATGGTTTAGCCTGCGGTGATAACCAATATGTTGCAGCGTTAGTTGCCTTTAACAGTATTTTCCAAATCTTATTTTTCAGTACGTATGCTTGGCTATTCTTGACCTTTTTGCCGCCGTATTTTGGTGTGGCAGGGCAAGTCATTGATGTGAATTTCTGGACGATTACACACGCGGTTTTGGTGTACTTAGGTATTCCATTTTTAATGGGATTCTTGACGCGTTTGATTTTAGTCAAGTCGAAAGGGGTGGAATGGTATCAAAGTAAATTTTTACCAAAGATCAGCCCGATTAGTTTAATTGCTTTACTTTTTACTATTGTGGCGATGTTTAGTCTAAAAGGTGGGGATGTAGTGAGCTTACCTTTAGATGTATTACGTATTGCGATTCCACTTACGATTTACTTTGTCGTAATGTTCTTCATTAGCTTCTTTATGAGTAAACGGATGGGGAATAACTATCCACGTACCACTGCTATTTCATTTACCGCTGCTGGCAACAATTTTGAGTTGGCATTAGCGGTTGCTATCGCAACATTTGGTTTAGCATCACCTGTCGCTTTTACCACAGTGATTGGGCCGTTGGTTGAAGTTCCCGTTTTAATTTCACTCGTTACCGTTTCTCTTTGGCTCAAGAAAAAGTATTTCTCACATGAACAGTCTTAATAATGATTTATCAAATGTAGCATTAAATCTTCTAGATAAGCCTACATTTGAGCAAGTGCAAGCACAGCAGCTTGAGCATCCTCCTCGGATTTTATTGCTATATGGTTCTAATCGTGAACGCTCTTATAGTCGTTTTGCTGTGCTGACTGCTGGCTGAATCCTTGAATATTTAGGTGCTGAAGTCAAAATCTTTCATCCTAAAGGTTTACCTTTGCCTGAGGATGCAGGAACAGATCATCCTAAAGTCCAAGAATTACATACACTATTAGCTTGGGCGGAAGGCATGGTCTGGTGTTCGCCTGAACGTCATGGTGCGATGAGTTCTATTTTAAAAGCTCAAATTGACTGGATTCCCTTAGCATTTGGAGCAATCCGTGCAACTCAGGGTAAAACCCTAGCAGTCATGCAAGTCAGTGGTGGTTCGCAATCTTTTAATGCAGTCAATCAAATGCGTATTTTAGGTCGTTGGATGCGTATGATTACCATCCCAAATCAGTCATCTGTCGCAAAAGCATTTTTGGAGTTTGAGGAAGATGGCAGTATGAAACCTTCTTCTTACTATGATCGAATTGTTGATGTGATGGAGGAGTTGTATAAGTTCACATTATTAACGCGTGGGCAAAAAGAATATTTGACAGATCGCTATTCTGAGCGCAAAGAATCGGCAGAAGAGCTGTCAAAACGAGTAAATCAAAAATAAACAGCTTCATGAAAAAGTGCTTCATTTGGAGCACTTTTTATTGCTTAGTTTTTACACTCAGGTGATTGTGGGCAAAAGTTTTTGTAATAGTTCAATAAAGTTTGAAACTTTAGCCGAGTTTTCATTTTCACGTGTAATCAAGTAAATAGGCGCATTCAGTTTTATTGAATCATCAAATTCTCGATAGACAATTCCATGTTCCCAAAAGTTATGCATTGAGGCTGGCACAATCGTTATACCAATTCCAGCAGCGACTAAATTTAATGTTGCGGTAGGTCGAGGTGCTTCCTGAACAATGCGCGGACTAAAACCTGCCTGATAGCAGCTATATAAAATATTGTCATATAAACCTTGTCCCGAAGAACGACGATATAAAACAAAATTCTCATCAGATAAGTCAACTAAACGAATTTTCTCTCTTTTTGTAAGTGGATGGTCTATGGGCAATGCTACTACCATTGATTCATCTAATATATGCAGATGTTTCAAACCAATATCACGACTAATCGGCGCTCTTAAAAAAGCAATATCAAGCTTTTCCGAAATTAACCAATCTAATTGCTTTTGGCTGCCTGCTTCTTCAAGTTTAGTCTGTACAGCTGGGTACATTTCACGATATGAGCGCAATACCAGCGAAATAAGCGGATGTAAACCTGCGGAACTTGTAAAACCAATATTGAGTTGTCCAGTTTTGCCTTGACTAACATCTTGGACGAGTTGGGGTATATGTTTAGCATGCTCTAATAAAAGCTGTGCTTCTTTAAATAAAGCTAGACCTGCCTCAGTTGGTTCAATCCCGCGCGGTTGACGAATAAGTAATTGTGTACCGAGTTCTTCTTCAAGTTTTTTGAGTAAACGCGTTAGAGGCGGCTGTTGAATAAACAATCGATTTGCTGCATGCGTAATATTTCTTTCTTAAACCACTACTACAAAGGCGTGAAGCTTATGTAAATCGAGCATAGAAATACCTTTAGGGTATGCTTAGTGAAAATAAAAGCATTTGTAGATATATCACAAAAGTATCATTCTATCTTGGTCAGATAAAGTGAAAAGTAACGAAAATGAACCATGTTGAGATTGCCGTGCGGAAGGAGAGTGTACCCACCTGCACAGAGTTATTTTTAGGTTTTTTAACATTAGGTTTAATTGGATTTGGTGGTGTTTTACCTTTAGCAAGAAAAGTCATTGTAGAGCAGAGACAGTGGCTAAGCCCTGAAAAATTCACTGAGTTACTTGGTCTGTGTCAATTCTTACCAGGGGGCAACATTATTAATCTCTCGGTTGCGATTGGCATGGAGTTTCGGGGTGTTCGTGGTGCAGTGAGCTCGCTCATTGGTCTGATCCTTGCACCTACTGTTATTGTTGTACTTTTACATTATGTCTATGAGCAGTTCCAAGACAACCTTATGGTTAAGCATCTTTTTGAAGGGTTAGCAGCAGCAGCAGCAGGGCTTCTGGTAGCAACTGGCTTAAAAATGTTGAAACCATTATTACGTAACCCGATAGCGATGTGTGTTGTCGTGGCTGCAATTATCAGTATTGCTTTTCTAAAAGTTCCTTTACTTTTGACCATGCTGATTCTATTGGCACTTTATTCATCTATTATTTGGAGACGTGTGTAATGGGTGCAGTTCTACTTGCTTTAGCGATCATTTTTACTCAGTTGTCTCTTATAGCTTTTGGTGGCGGAAACACGATTTTGCCCGAAATGCAGCGTCAAGTGGTTGACATTCATCATTGGATGACTGCACAAGAATTTAGTGCTTTGTTTGCTATGGCTCAAGCAGCTCCCGGTCCGAACATGATGATTGTACCATTGGTGGGATGGCATGTAGCAGGACTGTCAGGTTTACTTGTGGCCTCTACCGCTAAATTTCTACCTTCATCTCTTATTACGGTATTTGTAATGAGAGGCTGGTCTAAATTCAAAGACAAAAAATGGCGCCGTGTTTTACAGCTTGCTTTGCAACCCGTCACAGTGGGGACGGTGCTTGCCAGTGCTTGGATTATTTCTGAGGCAGCTGCCATAAATACTTTACTTATCATTATGGTAGTCATTGCAACTCTATTATCTTTAATTAAAAAAGTTCATCCTTTACATGTCTTAATTGCTGGGGCTGTATTTGGTGTGGTGTTACTCTAGTTTAACCAGTTTGCCGACCTGCGCTGGGATAAGTTCAGGTTGGTTTTTTTGAATGAAAAGAATAAAATCTAAAAAACCGATTAAATCTATAAAAACATACTGTTTCACCTATTTTGTGTTTTCACGTACTATGCATCTATTGAAAGAATTTGGATGCATTGGAGTAAAAACAGATGTTAGATCAAAACATTAAAACTCAATTAAAAGCTTACCTAGAACGTTTAGAAAGTCCAATCGAATTAGTGGCTGCTTTAGATGAATCAGATAAAGCTGCTCAAATTAAAGAGTTAGTGACAGAAATCGCTGAGCTTTCTGACAAGGTGACTGCTCGTTTTGATGGCAACAATACACGTCATCCAAGCTTTGGTGTAGCTAAAGCAGGTGAACAGCCTCGTGTGTTCTTTGCTGGCTTACCGATGGGCCATGAGTTTACGTCTTTGATCTTGGCTCTGTTACAAGTGTCTGGTTATGCACCGAAGGTT